>NZ_JBWXUE010000059.1:0-23569 GCF_057158765.1 Kitasatospora sp. NEAU-69 | reverse complement strand
CACAGGACCTCTCCGACCGGTTCGCTGATGCTTCGCAAACACCAGCAAACCGGACGGAGGGGTCTCCTTCGATAAGGAAGCGATCAGGAACACCACAGGTCAGACGGCCATCCACCTGGAATTCCGGGGTTCTGATCCACTCTATGTGGAGCGATGACGGAGCGTCATTCACCTGTGGAAGGATCATCGTTCGTGTGACTGCAGCGTGCTCTGGACGGCCTTCTCCCATCTCTCGACGGTGACCGTGGAGGGGGTCGTGGTCGACGCCACCGCGGTGACCCTCTCGGCGCGGACCGCCACCGCGCGGGCCACTTGCCCGGGGTGCGGTGTGGCTTCGGGGCGCGTCCATGGCGGGTACCGGCGGCAGCTGGCGGATGTATCGGTGTCCGGCCACAAGACCGTGATCGACCTGTTGGTGCGGCGTTTCATATGCTCGGCCGTGGAGTGCCATCGCAGGACTTTCGTCGAACAGGTGGAAGGGCTCACCGAGCGGTTCGCGCGCCGCACGTCCACCCTGCGACGGGCACTGGAGCGGATCGCGCTGGCGCTGGCCGGCCGCCCTGCGGCCCGGCTGGCCGCGCACCTGTCCATCGAGACGAGCGCGAACTCCCTGCTCAGACTACTGCGGAGGCTTCCCGACGGGCCGGTCGGCACCGCGCCGCGGGTCCTGGGGGTGGACGACTTCGCGTTCAAGAAGGGCCACGTCTACGGAACGATCCTGCTGGACATGGAGACGGGCGAGCGCGTCGACGTGCTGCCCGACCGGAGGGCGGAGACGTTCACCGCGTGGCTGCGCGAGCACCCCGGCGTCGAGATCGTGTGCAGGGACCGGGCCAGCGCCTACGCGGAGGCTGTCCGCTCGGCAGTACCGGGAGCGGTGCAGGTCGCGGACAGGTTTCATTTGTGGAAGAACCTCTGCGAGGCCGCCGAGAAGTGCGTCGCCGCACACCGCGCCTGCCTGGCGGAAGCCACCGAAGAATCACCACCGGACGAACCGACGGCCGGTCCCGACAGCGATGTTCTCCCCGAACCCTCGCCGACGGCGGCAGAAGGAGCCCGTGCAACCAGGCGACGCGAACGCCACACTGCCGTACACGAGTTGTTCGACAAAGGGGTCGGGATCTACGCGATCGCCAAGACCCTGGGACTGGACCCGAAGACGGTCGGAAAGTACGCGCACGCGGCCACAGTCGAAGACGTGCCCACCAGCGACGGCCACCGTGACACCCAGATCCGGCCCTACCTCCCCCACCTGCATCAACGCTGGAACGAAGGCTGCACCGACGCCGCCCGGCTATCCGCGGAGATCCGCGAGCTCGGCTTCCGGGGCAGCGCCCGGACGGTGCGTCGCCACCTGCAACCCGTGCGCGCCGCGGGGAAGCCAGCACCAAAAGTCGCCGCGGCACTGACCGTTCGGCAGGCGACCAGGCTGATCACCCGCCGACCGACGTCGCTCGGCGAGGACGAGAAGGCCAAGCTCAAGGGCCTACTGGCGCGATGCCCCGAACTCGACGCCGTCGCTGAGTGCGTACGCACCTTCGCAGAGATGATGAACGGCAAGCGTGGAGCCGAGCTCAACGACTGGCTGGTCCATGCGGAGGCGACACAACAGTCCCCACTTCGCAGCCTGGCGCGCGGCCTCCGCCAGGACTTCGCCGCCGTGACGGCCGGACTGACCCTGGAGTGGAACTCCGGCAAGGTCGAGGGCAACGTCAACCGCATCAAGCGGATCAAAAGGGACGGGTACGGCCGCGCCGACTTCGACCTACTCCGGCTCCAAATCCTCCGCGCCGACTGACCACAGTGACCCTCCGCAACCGCTCCACATAGAGTGGATCAGAACCAATTCCGGTGGCCATCAGCCTGGACCCGGCTGGCCACACACCTGGACTTTGCCACGGCCGCCGACATCATTTCAGGCCGTCGCGTGAATCAACGCTGCCTCCCCCCTCGCGGTCCGCCGGCCTTCACGGCGGGACCAGAACCATAGGGCGAGCAGGGGTCACACATCCACCCTCTTCACACCGCTTGACCAGGCCATACGGACTTTGGTGTGCATCTCGACCGTGATCAACTTACACCAAAGTACGTCATGCAGGGAGACTAAAGTCCGCCCGCTTGTGCCACTCGAAGATCAGCACGGACTAGAGTGTGCCTATCACCGCACCCCGATGGAGCAACCATGGGAGCCATCCAGCTCAGACTCAACCACCTCTTCGACACCTGCCCACATCCCTCGGGGCGGCAGCTGACGAACCAGGAGGTGGCCGATAGAACCCTGGAGCACGCCGCTCAGTCAGGCGACTCCTCGGCAGGGGTAAGCGCCAGCCTGATCCAGAAGCTCCGCAGTGGCGCAAAGGACAACCCGACGGCATCCACGCTCAAGGCTCTCGCCAAGGCATTCGGGGTCCGCGCCTCCTACTTCCTCGACGACGAACCCCCACCGGCCCGCGAGCAGCCCACGCCAGCCACCCAGGAAGACCTGGAGCAGTTCATCAAGGACGCAGATGTCCGAAATCTCGCGCTGCGTGCAGACGGCCTATCCAAGGAGACGATCAGCACAATCGCCTCCTGGGTCGAGCGCGCACGCTCTCTAGAAGGACTCGAGAACGGCTAGAGCACAAGGAACCGAGCGCCATCCGACAGGGCGCTAGAGGTATCTAATTTTCCGTCAGATAACGTTTAGATAACGCACTTAGTCACTGTACGTAACTACACAAGTCGGGGATCCGCATAATTTCGCGACTCTACGCCGCAACACCCTAACTCTCCGCAATTTTGCAGACCAATCCAGTTATCCCGGTCACAGTTGACCCGCTCGCGGCTGACCTAAGCTTTGACCTCCGGAACTAAGGTCATGGAAGGCATTTAAGAACGGGAAACAGACATGCGGAACTGGCGCAAGAAGAGCCAGGGCGGCGGAATCAGCAGTGGTTCTGCTGCGATAGTGGCCAGCCTCGACATAGCGCTCCCATTCACCGTTGAGCAGCTGTGCGAGAGTATTGCCGGAATGCGCGGCAGGCCGATCCACATCCATGCCATGGAGCACAACGGATCGTCCAACAGGACACCGTGTGGTGCCTGGATCGCCCTGGACGCTTCCGACCACATCTTCGTTGAGAATGCGACCAGCCCGCTGCATCGCTCTCATATCGTCCTGCACGAGCTGTGTCACATGCTCCTGGGGCACTCGTGCATACCGACAGATGCACACGAGCCACTTCCCTTGAGTGACGGGCGTCGCCGGGCGCTAGCGGAGGTGCTCAGCGTCGAGGAGTGGGCCGGGTTCCCACTGAACCGGATCGTCAGTCTCCTCGGGCGAACCAGCTACACACATGCGGACGAGAAAGACGCCGAAGGGCTTGCCGGCCTGATTGCGCGCCGAATCCGTGACGTCGAGGAAGCTGCAAGGCGTCCCGCAGACCCGCTTTCCAGTCATCTCATGAACGCCCTCACCGAGTAGATCGCATGCCCGTAATCAACATAACCATCTGCATCGCGCTATGGGCGATCACAGCCTGGCGGGCCCCTGGCGCTCTGCGACAAAGAGAGAAGCGCCCGCTGTGGGCGGCCTTCTTCGTACTGGCCATAGAAATGTGCTTCGCCACCGACGCTGCGACAAGATGGCTCGACCGAGTCACTGGGGTCAACAGCGCCGCAGCACTTCTCAAGCACGTCTCGGCCGTCACCGCAGCCGCCTGCCTCCTGGCGTTTCTTGCCGACACGCTCGCAAGTTCGGCGCCGGCCCCACCCGGCACGGCGCCGCTGCGCTCCCGGGTGCTGATCCCGGCGACCACCGTCCTTGTGATGATCGCCCTGTTCGTGGTTGCTGACCGTCCCCGCGAAGCTCCCGATCTCCTCCTGGCGTACCCGAATGACCCTTGGGTCCTGGCCTACGTGCTGACCTGGACGACCTACTTCGGCTGGGCGATGACGACGGCGTCGAGGCTCGCGTGGCAGTGGTCGCGGCGCCCAGGACCTGCCGCACTCCGGCACGGGCTGACGCTGATCAGCGTCGGAACAACCATCGGCATTGTCTACACGATTCATCGCGCCGCGATGATCTTCTTCGGGAGATTCGCGTTCCACCCGGTCTCGCCCGAAACGGACGAGGTACTCAACGCCCTGCTGGCGCTGGTCCCGCTCCTGCTGATCTCGGTCGGTAGCACCATGCCGACCTACCCGAAGGCCCGCTCCATCGCACGGCACCACTGGTTCCTCGTCAGGCTCTACCCCATGTGGGACCACCTGAGCGAGGCGGCACCACACATCCGGTACGGCCACAAGCGGCACCGGCTCTGGGAGTTCCTCAGCATCCGCGGCGCTCGCGACCGGCTGTACCGGAGGACGATCGAGATCCGCGATGCGATCCTCATCCTCAACGGCGGCGCGCCGGTGTCAGTCCGCCTGCGCGCGGCCGACTTCGTCGAGGACGCCGGGATCACCGGACCGGCCGCGACCACCGCCGCCGAAGCCTGCTGGATCCGCGCCGCTCGCGAGGCTCATCGCGCAGGACTCCCAACTGCTGGAAGCCCCGAAGCGCCGGCTCAGTCCGGCGCCGACCTCGACACCGAGGCGAGTCTTCTGCTCGCGCTGTCCCACGCCTACTTCTCCGACCTCGCCACCACGTTCGCTCAGGCCCAGCTCGAGCGACTGACCAATTCCGTCTCCGGAGTCACCTCATGACGTTCTCACCGCCGGCCCCACCCGCCTTCACCGACTGCACTCCGACGCAGAAGGCAGCCAAGATCACCACGGACGTCCTCGCGCCCGCGAACCTCGTGATCGCCTTGCTACTGCTCGTGGGCTGGCACAGTACTCAGTCGTGGGCCGGCCTGGGATGGGGTCTGCTGGCCGCTCTCTTCTGCGGCGTGATCCCGGTCAGCATCGTCCTGCTCGGTGTCAAGCGTGGCGAGCTGACCGACAAGCACATACGGGTCCGGCGCCAGCGCGTCGTCCCCATGGCCCTGAGCCTCATCTCGGTCGCTGTGGGCATCTCCCTGCTGTACGTCCTGGATGCTCCCGCCGACGTCTCCGCCCTTGTGGTCGCCATGCTCGTCGGCCTCGTGTCGTCCCTGCTCGTCACGGTCGGATGGCAGATCTCGATCCACAACTCCGTAGCGGGAGGCACCGTCATGATTCTCCTGCTCGCCTTCGGGCCCTGGATGCTTCCCACCGTCCTGCTCGCTGCCGCGATCGGCTGGTCACGGATCATCCTCAAGGCACACACGGTCGCGCAGATCCTCGCCGGCACCGCCCTGGGCGGCACCGCGGCCCTCACCTTCGTTCTCCTGCGCTGAGCGTAGGCCTGCGCTCGCCATGGTTGCCGAATATGTCCCACGAGGAGCTGGGAACTACGACCTTCACCGGAGACATAAGCGAGTTAGCTGAGCTGGACGATCAGTTGACCGAAGGTCACTCCCCGGTTCGTCATCACGCCAGCCGGCGTCCCCCGCCTCTCACGACACACCTGCCGCGGATGGTACGGCTGTCGGTAGTTGTGTCGAGGCTGGCCAGTGTCACAGGCACGCCCCGCCGCTATCGGTATAGCGACCACTGGCGTTGTGCCACGTCTGAGTAGCGCGAAGGATGTTGCACAGCGATTCGGAGATGAAGCGGTGCATGTCGGCCAACTCCCGGGTGGTCAGGGGCAAACCAGCGGCAACGGCGGCCACCTCGCGCTCCTGGCGCAGGAAGGTCTCCAAGCGCCTGTGGAGCAGCCCCAACACGTGGTCGACCGCGGCGTGGCGCTCCATTCCCTGGTGCTCCAGGATGCGAACCAGGTTGGAGTTGTCGCCGACGCCGGTCTCCTTGTTTGCGGAGAATATGTCGTTCTCATGGGCCACCAGGAGGCAGACGTGCCTGCGCATGTCTGCGATCTGTGGCAGGGCGGCCGCGGCGGCGGGCAGGACGAAGTGGGCGAAGCGTTCGGTCATGTCGATGGGCGGATACATGCCGACTGACCACATCCGTGTGGTGTTGTACTCGGCCTCGGTCGTCGGCACCATGCCGGGCTGCTGCCACCGGGTTTCGACGATGTGGGAGTTCAGGTAGCCGTCCCAGCTGGTCGCGTGCCGTGTACGCCAGTCTGCGGGCATGCCGTCGTTGAGGCGGTGCCATATGTCATGGAACTCCCGGGCGAGCACGGCCTGGGCGCTTCCGTCTCCGGGAGGCGGCCCGCTCCCGGCCACGATCGAGCGAAACGGCGCAACGATCTCGGCTGCCTTCTCGGGGGATCCCTGACTGTGGCTGAAGACCATGTCATCGAAGGGGAAGAACCAGCCCAGGACGCACACCGCGAGTGCCAGGTCCTCGCCTTCGGTCTGCGGGTACAGGCGACAGGCGAGTTCCGCGTACCGTCCGGCCTCGTAACGGTTGAGTTGGTCGGGACTGAGAATGCCCAGCGAGTGGATCCAGCGCAGTTCCTCGCGGCGTCCCCAGTCGAAGTCCGGGTTTATTCGGGTGGGGAACGGAAGGTGAAACGGAGCGTGGCCCTGGCCGGCGCGCCCGGGCGCGGGCCCCGGCCCCGGCCCCGGCTCGTGGGAGTGCGCCTCAGCGGCGGAGGTACCCGGGCCGGTCGGACTTGGGGAAGGAATCACGGACTCTCCAGAGGAAGACTGCCGAGCCGCCCACTTGGTGCGGGCATGAACGTCTGTGGCCGTGCTGCCCACCGCGCTTGCGCCGGGCACCCCTCAGCGCCCCGGGAGCACAGGCGGGACGTCGCCCAACTCACTTCCCCGACTGGGAAAGCAGCAAACTGACGCATAGTCAGCGCCCGTCAACAGAAGGAGTCATTCCGGATTGAATCGCCGTCTCGGCTGGTCAGCACCATGAGAGGTCCGTTCCAGCACGGCGCAATGGCGTCGTATCCGCTGCAGTCCGGTGGAGGGCCTCAACGGCCACCCCAAGGGCCATGACATCAACATCGCCAACCCCACGAGCCCCTCGCCCACGGCCGCAGCGACCAGGGCTACGACCGGATCACCTCAATGCCGCCCACCGACAACGCGCTCCCTCCACCTCTCGGCTGACCAGCACTCCCCCGTGTCCCGAAATACCCGACCCCCAGCCGCTGTTGGTCCGCACCCCAACGGCAGGCCCCGGCATGCCCTCTCCAAAGCACCTTCCGAACCACCGCAACAGACCGCCGAACATCACCCCCGGGACCAGCCGAGTTCGGACACTCCCTGGCACAAGCCCCAAAACGGCAAGATCCCCCCGATCAGAACGATCGGGCGGGATCTCGTGACCGTTCACGAACCAGACTCATGACCTCTCGAACAGCGAATGCAATGACATCAGCGAGACGATCCACGACTTCCCTCGCCATCCATCGAGTTGATGCTCAACTGAGCTGACTCCCCGCCAGTTTCTGCTCCGCAAGCCTCCCCAATCCCGTCCAGTCAGGCGACGAAGGCTCACGATCACGACCTCCAGTCGGTGTGTCAGACGTGGTCGATATAGCCGGGGGCCTGATGTTCGATGTAGGCCGTGGTGCCGGACAGAGCTGCCAGCTCCACCGCCTTGAGCCGGTCGTAGGAGCGAGGGGTGAGAACTGCGCCCCAGGCCGGTACGGCCCGTGCGTCCCATTCGGTGTGCTCGGCGGGGTCGAGGCGGATCCCGGCCAGCTGGTCGGTGGTGCACGCCCCGCCGTCGAAGATCAGCCCGAACTTCGCCGCCGGCCAGTACGGCTCGGGCGGAAGGAAATGAACAGCGAGGAGCCGACCGCAGCTCAGCGCGAGGCCGGTCTCCTCCAGGGTCTCCCGCTCTGCCGCGGCTCGGGGCGACTCACCCAGGTCAAGGTTCCCGCCGGGGAACTGCCAGACCTGGCCCCTGTCGGTCTTGTACACCGAGGAGTTCAGCAGGACGGGCCGCCCCTGGGAGTCGGTGACGTACAAGGAGGCGTAGGCGGTCGCACGTGGGAGGGTCGCGATGTACTGATCGGGTGGGAGCCAGTCCCCCTTGTCCGGATGGGGTTGGGTCGGAAACGCCATCAGGGCATCCATTCGGTTGGCGAGTTCAGCACGTCGACGGCCCACTGGTAGTGGCCTGTTGTGCGGATGTGGGCCTGCGGCTCGGGGTAGAGGTCGCAGGACAGCAGGGCGATCAGGTGCACGTAGTCGGTGAGGTGCTGCTGCCGTGGGCGGGGCAGTGTGCTGGCGGCGCGCCGCAGTAGTCGGGATCGGACCTCTGCCCGGTCGCTGTCGTACATGCGGTAGTAGATGCACGCGCCGGCCAGGTCATAGAGCGGGTCGCCGATCATGGTGAACGTGCCGAAGTCGATGACCGCGCTCACCTTGCCCTCGGCAACGAGGAGGTTGTCCGGGTACAGGTCTCCGTGAATCACGCCCTCGGGGCCGGCATACGGCATGTCCAGGCGCTCCAGGAGGCGCCAAGTGAGGTCCTCGATGCCGGGGACGTCCTGCTGCAGCTCCGGGAGGACGGCTGGCAGCTTGCGATGCAGAAGCTCGGCGAGGAACGCGTTCCAGTCGCCGGAACCGGCCTCGGGCTGCTGGGGGTGGGTGAGCAGCATGCGGCGGCCGAGGGGGACGGTGAGCCGCAGGCCGGCCAGGTCGGTGACGGCCTGGAGGTAGGTCGCTTCGGTCTCGGGCGTAGTCAGGTTGAGGATGTCGCCCATGGGGCTGCCGGGGAGCCTGGTCTCGGTGACGGCCAGCAGTGGGCCGACCTGCTCGATGTGCTGGATGAGCGGCAGCGCGCAGGGCACGCTCGTGCGGTCGAGGCGCCCGTAGAAGTCGGCGAGCGTCTCCAGGGCTTCGCGCTGGTCGGGGTCTGCGTAGATCTTGAGGACGCGGTCACCGCTCAGGGCGTAGACGCGGGCCTCGGTGCCGGCGGCGAGGAGGTCGGCGGTGGTGAGGCCGTAGGCGGCCAGGAGCTTGCTCTCGGCGTGCTCGGTGATGCTGCTGGAGTCTCGGCGGGTGATCACAGGTGGTGCCTCTGGGTGGGTGTGGTGGCGATGACGACGGTGCGGTTCTGCGGCTGGACGGGCCCGCCGGCGAAGTCGCCTGCGAAAGTGACGGTGCTGAAGCCGGCGGCGGTGAGCATGACGTGCAGCTCGGGGCGGGAGTACATGCGGGTTCGGCAAGCGCGAGACCAGCCGGGCCGCGTGTAGCGGACGTGTGCGGTGCGTGCCTCCCAGTCGTACCAGGCGTCTTCGGTGACGCCCTCGTGCGTAACGCTTTTGGTACTGATGGGTTCCGCTGCGCGCCGGTTCTCGTACTCGGCGCGTTCGCGGGTGGTGAGTTCCATGACCAGATGCCCGCCGGGCTTGAGCACTGCGGCCCAGGCGGCGAGGGCTTGTTGGTCCTCGTCGGGGGTGTCCAGGTAGCCGAAGCTGGTCCACAGGTTGAGGACCACGTCGAAGGGGCCGGGCGGCGGGGTTCGCATGTCGGATTGAACGAAGGTGGCCTTCGGGTGCCGTCGACGGGCCTGGCTGATCTGCTCGGCGGAGGCGTCGATACCGGTGACCTGAAAGCCGCGTTCGGCCAGGGGCCCGGCGTGCCGGCCGAAGCCGCACGGCACGTCGAGGATCGAGGCGCCGGGCCGCATGAACGGGCGAAAACACAACGCGTCGAGGTCGGCGGTGGTGGTGTCGTACTTCCCGAGGGCGCGGAAGGTTGTCTCGAAGCCCTGGTCGAAGAAGTCCTGAGCCCACTGCCCCGGTGCGGGAGGAAGGGCAGAGTCGGGTTCTGCGGGTTCAGGGGCATGGGTCATGGGGGTTCTCCAGTGCGCTGAGGAGGCTGGCATGCAGGGTGCTGCTGGCAGCGGCGACCACGTAGCGGGCCGAGATGTCAGGCCGGTCCAGGCAGATGGGTTGTCCCACCTCGTTGGTGACGGTCCGTCCGCTGGCACTGATCAGGTGGCAGGGCGCGGCAATGTCCCAGGCCCGGTGACCGCACATCTCGACCACGGCGCCGGCCGCGGTCCCGCGGGCGACATCGACCAGGGCCCTCGTCGATTCGAAGGCATCGACGAGGTAGGGCGTCCCGTCCGGCAGGCAGTCGCGCACGGCCGGCAGGTCGCAGTAGCAGGCGTGCACCGGCTGGGGGCAGTGCTGGGCGGGAATGGTCGGGTGGAGCTGCAGCGTGTCGTGGGCAGCGAGAGCACGGATGTTCCATGCGGGGAACACCGCGATGGAGAACAGCGGGCTGCCGTGCTGCCAGGCGCTGACGAGGATCGCGAAGTCCGGTGACCCGCCCAGGTACTGGCGGGTACCGTCGAGCGGGTCGATGAACCACAGCGTGGCATCACCGTCGTAGCCGTGGTGGGTGGCCGGGTCCTCCTCGGTGATGATCCGCCCGTCCGGGTCTGCGGCCCGGATCGCGGAGAGCAGGATCTGCTCGCTGGCCGTGTCGGCATCGCAGACCAAGGTGCCATCCGGCTTGGCACGCGCGCGGTTGGCGGCTGCGGCAGGCCATGCGGTCCAGGTCCGCATCAGACGGGCGGCGGCCTGCTCGACAGCGGGGGCGAGCTGCTGCTGCCACCGGTCGGTGGGGTGGGTCGGGTTCACCGCAGTGTCCGGGTGGTGAGCGCGGCGGTGATCTCCTCGGTCCAGGACTCCCAGGAGAACCGGGGGTCGAAGCGCGGTGCGGTGCGCGGCCGCCGGTACTGGCTGCGCATCGCGTCGATAAGCGCGGACGACTCGTCCGGCCCGGTGGGGACGAGGAGTTGGCCGTCGGCGGCGGGGCCGGAGTGCATTCCGGGAACGTCGCTGAGGATGACGGGCCGGTGGTGTGCGATCAGCGCGGACGCCGGCCCGGAGGTCTCCCCGAGCCAGGGCTCGCGTAGCTGGATACCGCAGTCCACCGCGAGCAGCAGGGCGCTGAAGTCCGCGGCAGGCAGGTAGCCGGTGTGCACGACGGTCGGGTCGGTGGGCACCAGCAGGCCATCGCGAGCCTCCCCCGCCAGGAGCAACATGGCGTCGCCTGGCCGGTCGGCCCACTCCTGCCAGGCCGCCAGGATGTTCGGGATCCGCTTGTAGGCGCCGAGGAACCCGAACGTCGCGTAGAGGTAGGCGCCGACCGGGATGCCGTAACGGGTCCGCGCGGACGGGCCGTTCGAGGCGAGCGAAGAGACGGGGAACGGCAGGTGCCGGATCTCGGCGGCTGGGTAGCGGTCGCGGAGGTACGCCGCGACGTGCGGGGAGTGGACCAGGACGACGGTGGCGGCCTCGATGGCCAGGCGCTCGATCCCGGCATCGATGCTGAACCGGTCGATTTCGGGGTGGTGCCGAAAGTACCGTTCGAGGTCGCCGCGGGTGGGAAAGGCGGTGCCAAGTGCGGCGCCGAGCGTCGCCAGGACGGCTGCTTGTTCCCTGCTGGGTACAGCGTCCCAACTCTCGTAGTAGTAGTTCAGGTTGTTGTACTCGTGCAGCAGGACCGGGCCGGGTCGCTCGGCCAGAGCCCGGAACGCGCCGTGGTGCAGCTCGTTGTTGCCCAGGTGGTAGAGCACGTGGTCGAACCGGTCGGTGCCGGCCTCAGGACCGGTGAGCCGCTGGGGACGGAACCGGTGGGCGAGGTGGGGCAGCGACGTGGTGATGTAGGCGGCGACGCCGCTCTTGTCGTCCGGCCCCGGGCCCCAGATGCCGAGAGTCGGTCGCGAGTACTCAGACACGGAAGGCTCCCACGGATCGGGGGATGCTGACGGCTTCGGCATACACCGCGGTCGTCGCCGTCGCGCACCGGTCCATGCCGAACACGGTCCTCGCGCGATCCTGAGCCGCCTGGCCGAGTTGGCGGCGGCCGGCGGCGGACCCGACGAGGGTGTCCAGTGCGGCGGCGTAGGCGCGGGCGTCGGCGGAGTCGATGAGGTGACCGGTGGCCGGGGTGACGACTTCGCGTAGGCCGGCGGTGTCATTGACGACGGCCGGGGCACCGCACTGCATCCCCTCGATACAGGCCAGGCCGAGACCTTCGGTGACGCTGGGCTGAGTGACGATGTCGACTGCTTCCATCAGCAGGTCCCTGACCATGTCGGGCTGATCCTGAAGGACCGTCACCCGATCTCCCATCCCGGCGGCTCGGTAGGTGATCCAAGTCAGGTACTCGGCGTCGGAGCCGTTGCGGGAGCCGAGCAGGACGACGCGGGCACGCTCGCGCTGCTGCATGAGCTGGAACGCGTCCAGCAGGCGGTGCTGGGCCTTGCGGGGCGTGTAGCGGCCGGTCAGCGCGATCAGCACACCGTCGGCCGGCACGCCGGCCGCTCGCTTCAGCAACTGCCTTGCAGTGGAACGGCTGTTGACCCGCTCACGCTGAGGAAGGCCCAGGTGCACGGTGCGGATCAGATCGTGCGGGAAGCCGAAGGCCCTGGCCTGACGTGCGAACGCCTCACTGCCGGCCAGGACCAGAACGGCGGGGCAGCGGGTTAGGACGAACCGAGAGCGAGCCGTTCCGCGCGGCTCCGTCTCGGGTCGGGTCTCGTGGAACGAGGCCACGATCGGTGCCCGCAGGTCGAGGCCGGCCATCGAGGCCAGCAGCAGCGCGGCCTGGGTGTGGGTGTGGATCACGTCGAACCGCTCGTCGGCCAGCGGATCGAAGTCCTTCAGTAGCCCGAACAGAGCTCGCTCCCAGGGCACTTCGTGCGGGTCGGGTGCAGCCAGCAGGGCCCCGGCCCGAATCACCCGGACCCCGTTCTCGACAGACTCGCCAGGGTGCCCGCTCTGGTCCCGGTTGGTGATGACGGTGACCCGATGGCCGGCCTGGACGAGGTGTTCGGCGAGCGTGGTGACGTGGGTCTCCAGACCGCCGGTTCTGGGCCGGTACGTGGTGCTGACCAGGCCGATGCGCATGCTTTCCCCTCGTGGTGGGTGTCAGAGGCCGACAAGCAAGTGGTGGAGGAGTTCCGACAGACGGGTGATCACCGGGACGGGCAGCTGCCGGTACACCCGGTGCCGGTCGTACAGCACAGTGCGGGTGACCCCGGCCCGGTAGGCGCCGAAGATGTCGTTGACCAGTCCGTCACCCACGAACAGCGCCTCGCCAGGCGAGCAGCCGACCTGCCGCAACGCCTCCGCGAAGATCGCCGGCTGGGGCTTCTCGACCCCGACGAGCGTGGAGTCCACCACGACGTCGAAGAGCTCCGACAGACCAAAGCGCTCGAGCTCCTCGTGCAGCGTGCCGTCCGAATTCGACACGGCGGCCACCTGGATCCCCCAGGCCCGCATCTGCTCCAGGACAGCGACAGCGTCGGGATCGAGGTCGCGATACAGGTCCGGTCGGGCGGCGCACGCCACCCATGCCGCCCGGCCGGTCTCGGGTGAGAGGCCGAGCAGCGGACCCCAGGTGACACCGACCTTCTGCGAGCGGTCGAGCCAGCGCGGGAAGTCGAAGTGGTGGGCTTCGGCAGCAACCGCGAGTGCGGCCTCGGCGGCGGCCGGGTCGATGCCTGCAGCGCCGGCCTTGGCCAGCTCCTCGGACATGACCTGGCCACTGGGGTGGATCAGCGTCATCCCGATGTCGAGCAGAACAGCCTTCGGCAGCTCGTTGCCGGTCATGGCGTCATCTCCAGAAACGCGTCGTCCAACGGCAGGCGGGTGCCCGCACACATCGCCAGATAGGCGTCGCGGACCGCGGTGCCGATCGGGAATCCGGCCGCGCGTGGCCGGTGGCCGTCCACCTCGCCGACGACGCGCACCTCGTCCAGCGTCCCGGCCACGAACACTTCGTCCGCCGTGTAGAGGTCGCTGCGGGTCACGGGCTGTTCGGCGACCGGGATGCCCATGGTCTGGGCGAGGTCGATCACGGTGCGGCGAGTGATGCTGTCCAGCAGCCCGTCGGCCAAGGGCGGCGTCACGATCCGCCCGCGCCGCGCGGTGAACACCGCAGCGCCGCCGGTCTCCGCGACGCTGCCGGCCGCGTTGAGGAGGATCGCCTCGTCCGCCCCGACAGCCAGTGCCTCCAGCCGGGCGAGGCGGAACGCCGTGTACGCGGCACCGACCTTCGCCGCGGTCGGCATCGCCACGTCGGGGATGCGCTGCCAGCGGCTGACCACACACCGCAGCGGCTCCGCCGGGCGCGGTCCGACCGGATAGCAGGCCACCCAGGTGCCGATCGTCACTTCGTTGCGCTGCGCGGTGTAGCGGCCGGTGTCCACGTACAGCGTCGGCCGCAGGTACACGTCGTGCCGCGGGTCCAGCTCCTTGAGCAGTTCCAGGATGCCCGCCCTGATCTGTGCGGCCAGGCCCTCGCTGGGGATCTGCATCAGCCGGGCGGACGTCTCCAGGCGCTCCAGGTGCGCCGCCGGCCTGACCAAGGCGAGCCGGTCGGCTTCCTGGTGCCAGTAGCCGCGCAGGCCCTCGAAGACGCTCAGCCCGCGCATCGCGGTCTCGGAGGTGACGTGGACCGTCGCGTTCTCCCAGGGCACGACGGCACCGTTGTGCCAGATCAGCGTCGGCTTCTCATCGCTCATCAGCAACTCCATGGTGATGAAGGGACGTTGAAGTAGAGATGTGGGCCCCGGGCCCGGGAGCACCGCACAGCAAAGGTCAGACGGCCGGGGGAATCCGCACGTCGAGGTGGGCGGCAAGTTCGAGGAGGGCCGGGATGGCCTCGCGCCGGCACAGGAAGTCGCCGTCCTGCGCGCCTTCGACGGGGTAGGGCTTGAACACGCCGCCCTCCTCGAAGCCCTCGCGGTCGAGGTAGAAGACCTTCAGGCCGCGCTCGCGCGCCCGGGCCTGCACCCGGCGGCGGTCGGCATGGCTGCCGATCACCAGCAGGGACCGGGTGCCGGGCAGGAACGGGACGTCCGGGATCTGCTCGTGGTACCGGCGCACATAGTGCTCGTCCAGGCCGACCCGGGCCATCAGCCCGTCGAAGTTGTTGGTGATCACCGGACCGACCATCGCCCCGGCGTCTGCCAGGGCGCGCAGCGCCCGGTGGCCGACGGTCGGCTCGGCCTGCAGGCAGGAGCGGGTCATCTCCGTCAGCTCCGGCAGCTTCTCCTCCGGCGTGCCCAGGAGCTCCGCCAGGAAGGTGTCACGCTGAGGCGACAGGATGAACTTGTGGTCGGCCATGTCGGTCACCCGGTAGACCTCGTGCAGCCGGTGCAACGGCGGGATACCGGCCTCCACCGACATGCCGCAGCCAAGCTCCACCTGGAACGGCAGGAAGTCCTTGATCGCCGCCAAGTCCGGGATCTGTACGGGATTGCCGCGTTGCTCCTTGATCCGCATCCCGGCAGCCATGACCTGCCACGGCATGTCCCGGTCCCGGGTGGTCGGCATGGGACCGGCAGAGGTGACGGTCACGTCCAAGCTCTCGTACCCGCGGGGCAGCGTGCGACCGGCGGCGATGTCCTTCGGGTGGATCCGGTACGCCGTCAC
This sequence comes from Kitasatospora sp. NEAU-69, assembly GCF_057158765.1. Taxonomy (NCBI): domain Bacteria; kingdom Bacillati; phylum Actinomycetota; class Actinomycetes; order Kitasatosporales; family Streptomycetaceae; genus Kitasatospora; species Kitasatospora sp. NEAU-69. Next base: position 8,232 of record NZ_JBWXUE010000059.1, on the reverse strand, counting down.
CGTGCAGCGGAAGTCTCCGCGCTGCCAGTGCCCACCGGCTCCGGTGCGCTGCCAGCCACCGTCGGCCAAGGCCTTCTGAACGATGTCATGGTGAGCGCCGAGTTCGTCGGCCGGGTAGGAGGCGCTGTGGTGGATGTACAGCTCGGGAAGGATCAACTGCGGTCCGTCTGTGCCCGTCTGGGCGGCGTAGCGGTACCGGTAGTGCAGGATCCGACGGCGCGCATCCTGCGGGCCCGACCAGCCCGACTCCTCCACGTTGCGGGGGTCCTGCGTGCGCCGCCACAGCCCCTCTTCCAGGTCGCGGGGCCGGTCCCGGCGGCTCATGTACTCCCGGTCCCAGCGGGAAGCGAGCATCGACGTGAGCGGCTGAACAACATACGGGAAGTGCATGGTGAGTCCCATCGTCGATGGTGGTTTGTGCGCAGCCTCTCCCGGAACGCCTCGAAGACGTCCGGGGACGTTCAGCCCAGGCGTCCTCCACATTGGCGTTGGACTTCGCCGGGTCTCCACCAAAGCGCCTCCAACCAGCCTGGAACAGAGCAGAATTGATGCACTGGTGTGGCATCGCTGGGGGAAACCGGGGCACGGCCTGGCATGTTCTGCCGGCGGACGATTCGCCACAGTTGGGGGTGACGGCCGATGGGCCGCAAGCGCGAGCGTTTCATCCAGCACCGGAAGAGCGCCGGCTTCACACAGGAATCGTTAGCCGAGGCCTCCGGCGTCGAACGTTCGACAATCGGCCGATGGGAGCGGGGACTCGGCGAACCACAGCCATGGCAGAGACCGAAGCTGGCTGCCCTTCTGGGCGTCAGCCTGGACGAACTGAACGAGCTGCTGACGCAGGCCAGTCGGCCGGCTCATACCCTGCCGGCCCAGCCAATGATCGCGGCCCCTCCCCCGAAGCCCGACAGTCGCTCGGCGTCGAGCGAGGGGCCCACAGTCCCGGCCCGGCAGAGCGAGCTACGGCCCGACGTCATGCGCGCGGGTACCTCCATGGCGCTCATGAACGGGGACGTCCGAGTCGGCTGCCGGACCTCAGACGGAAGGATCATCTTCGTGACCATGCCGCGCAGAGCACTGCTTCGCGGAATCACGGCAGCGGCCGGCGTGACGGTGCTCTCTGGGCGCTCCGCCCAGCTGTTACCCGGGTCGCTCCCCACTCTCTCCCCCGACGTACACCCGGTGGAGAACATGCGGACCCTGCGGCGGTCACTCGCCGAGTGCGACAACGTCCTCGGGCCCCGCAATGTCGTCACCACCGCACAGCAGCACATCCGCCTCGTTCAGCGCCTTCGCAGTGAGGCGACCGGCCGTGACCGGCGGGACCTCCTGCAAGTGCAGGCCGAGTACGCGGAGTTCTGCAGCTGGCTGTACCAGGACAGCGGCGACCACCCCGCCGCCCAGTACTGGGCGGATCGAGCGGTCGACTGGTCCAGTGGCTCCGGAGACGCCGACCTGACGACCTACGTCATGGCGCGCAAGTCCCAACTCGCCGGTGATATGAAGGAGTCGGTCGACGCCGTCGACCTTGCCGATGTCGCGCAGCGGTTGGCCCGCCCAGGCACTCGACTCAGCGCCATGGGCGCGGTCTACGGTGCACACGGCCACGCCCTGCTCGGCGACGAACTCGCCTCCCAACGCGCCTACGACCAGGCCCTTGCCCTGGTCAACAGCGGGACTGAGGCAGTTGCCGGCCGAGGACGTTGGCTGGACGCGGCCTACGTGGAGGCGCAACGAGCCCGTTCCCTGTCCCTCCTGGGCCGCCACGAGGCGGCAGTGCTCGGCTTCGAGCGGGCGATCCGTGCTCTGCCGGCGTCCTATCGCCGTGACCGCGGCGTCTACCTCGCCCGATCCGCCGTCGCCCAGCTCCACGCGGTCGGCCCAGAGTTGGCTGCCACCACCGCGGCCGAGGCTCTGTCGATCGGCGCCGTCACCGGATCGGCCCGGATCTTCAGCGAGCTGGCCGACCTCGACGCGTTACTCCAACCGTGGTGTGCTGCACCAGAAGTGATTGAATTTCAGCAGGCGCTCGACAGCATGATGTTCCATGAAGTCTGATCAGGGTGGACTTCACGCCCGAGAGAACGGATCGCACGATGGCCGACCGCCCCTTCGTCCTGCTGAGCGTCGCCACCTCCATCGACGGGTACATCGACGACAGCTCACCGCAGCGTCTGCTCCTGTCGAATGCCGAGGACTTCGACCGCGTCGACCAGGTCCGATCCGAGGCGGACGCCATCCTCATCGGCGGCAACACCTTGCGCAGCGACAACCCGAGGCTGCTCGTCTACAGCGACAAGCGCCGCGAGGAGCGAACCGCAGCGGGCAAGCCCGAATATCCGCTCAAGGTCACCATCTCCGCCAGCGGCGACCTCGACCGCGACCTCAAGTTCTGGCACTTCGGCGACAAGAAGGTCGTCTACACCACCGACACTGCCGCGCCGAAACTGCGCGACAGCCTGGACGGACTCGCCGACATCGTCAGCACCGGCCCGACGGTGGACTTCGGTACGCTCCTCGAAGACCTGGCCACCCGAGGCGTCAAGCGCCTGATGGTCGAGGGCGGCAGCTCGATCCACACCCAGTTCCTCTCCCAGGGCCTGGCCGACGAGGTGCACATCGCCGTCGCGCCCCTGCTCGTCGGGGACGCCGACGCCCCGCGCTTCGTCCGGCCCGCCCAGTTCCCTGGCGGCAGCGCCCGGCGGATGAAGCTGATCGAGGCCCAGCCGATCGGCGACGTCGTCCTGCTGCGCTACGCACCGAAGGAGAGCAGCGGCATCTGAGCCCTTCCCTGCGGCATTGCCCCGTTGGACGGATAGCCTTCGATCCCAGGTACATCGACGGCCGAGGGGAACGGATGACCGACGTGGACGGCGAGCCGCTCGCGGCGCGGTGGGTGACTCGCAAGCAGGTGTCACACGATGAGCTGCTGATCTCGGGCGGCGCTCTGTGGTGGCTCCAGTCCGATCCCGACCTGGGCGGGGCCCGCCGGCTGATGCGCGCAGGCATGGACGCTCCGGCCCGGGCGCAGACTCCGCCGGGACTGTCAGTGGGCGGCTGTCTTCACGCCTACGGCGGCGGCTCCTTCGCGGTCGCCGCCGATACGCAGTGGGTAGTCGCAGAGGACGGCAAGGTCTACCGGTGCCGGACAGGCGCCGAGCCGGAGCCGGCCGTTGCTGTGGCCGACGGCTACCACTACGGCGAACTGCACCTCGCCGAGGACAGCCTGCTCGCCGTCCGGGGCAACGACCACGGTGATCAGATCGTCGAGATCACCCCCGAGGGCGAGGTCCAGGTGCTGGTCAGGTCGACCGGCTTCCTCGCTGCCCCGCAGCTGCACCGCGGCGCCCTCGCGTACGTGGAGTGGGACGCCGACCGGATGCCGTGGGACTCCTCCCGGCTCCTGCTGACCGACGTGCTGCCTGCCCGGTCAGGCCCAGGCCGTGTACTGGCCGGCGGTGAGCAGGAAGCGGTGGTCCAGCCGCTCTGGGGCCCGGACGGGTTGCTGTACTTCATGTCCGATCGAACCGGGTGGTGGAATCTCTACCGTTGGCGGGGCGAGCTGATCGAGGCGGTGGCCCCGATGGACGCCGACTGCGCGCCCGCCCCGTGGGAGGGCGGATACAGGTCGTACGCCTTCACCGACTCCGGGCAGATCGTGCTGACCGTCTACGACGGCATCCGCACCCAACTGCTGTCGATCGACCCCGACGGTCGGCGAACCCGTCACGCCACCGACCTGACGTCGATCAAGCCGTACGTCGCGGCACTCGGCAACCGAGCGTTCGTCATCGGTTCGACCCCCACCAGCCGACCATCCGTACGCACGGTCGACCTGGCCAAGCCGGGCGAACGGCCGGCGCTGCCGCTCAGGCTCAGCGCCGGACCTGGCCCGTCCACCGGCTCGCCACCTGAAATCCGCAGCGTCCGCACCGCCGACTTCTCCATCCGTTACCTGCTGCACCAGCCCGACCGGGGCCTCCCCGCTCCGCTGATCGTCCGCGCTCACCCGGGACCGACCGACGACGTCCCACTGCGCTTGGACTGGGCAGTGCAGTTCTTCGTCAGCCGAGGCTTCGCCGTCGCGGAGGTGGCCTACCGCGGCAGCACCGGCCAGGGGCGGGCCTTTCGGCAGTCCCTTCACGGGCACTGGGGCGAGTACGACGTCGAGGACTGCACGGCCGTCGCCCACCATCTGCTGAAGAGCGGTCAGGTGCAGCCGAACGCCGTCTTCATCACCGGCGCCAGCGCCGGCGGATACACCGCGCTGCAGGCTGCCTGCCACCAAGGCCCGTTCACTGCAGCGACCGCTACCTCCGCGATCATCGACCCGGCGCGCTGGGAGAAAGCCGTCCCGCGCTTCCAGCGACCCCACGCAGCGATCCTGGCCGGCCCGGCAGGGCAAGTCCGCGCAGATGACGTGCGCGTACCGGTCCTGCTCATCCACGGTACCGCCGACGACATCGCAGCAGCCGACGACGCCAGACGACTCGCCAACGACCTCGCGGCACTCGGACGCCCCCACGAGGCCCTGTTCCTGGAGGGCGTCGGCCACTACCTGTCCGCGCCGGCCGCGCTGGAGAGCGCACTGGTGGCCGAGCTCGACTTCTACGAAAGGCTCATGCTCCGCGAGCCGTAGCCGTAGCCATAGCCGAAGCGGCCCGGTCCGCAGCCGGCAGGACCAGGCGCGCGTACTCGCGCAGCTCGGCCACCGGCGCGTAGTCGGTGTGGGTATCGAGGCCGACCAGAACGTCGGCGACGCGCTGGACGCAACGCCCGGACGAGGTCCTGGCTGCGTAGTTCACGGCATCGCGGCCCGTGGCACACGCTTGGTCGACGTCACCCGTGCGCAGCCACGTCGACGCGAGCAGGGCGGCGTCGATCGCCAGGCGGCGCACCTTGTCGCGCCCAACACCCTCGATGGCGTCCGAGAGGTGGCCACGGGCGGCTGGGGACCGGCCGAGGTCGTGCAGGCAATGCGCGACCTCGTCTGCCAGGTATGCGGGTGTGAAGTACCTGATCCACAAAGGTTCGTCCGCGGGAACGGACGCATCGAGCAGTTGCTCGGCCTGAATGATCAGCGCGGTGGCCTCCTGCTCCTGGCCCATCCGGGCGTGGGCCCGGGCTCGGACCGCGGCGATGGCGGCCCGCGTCGCGGGACTCGCGGCAGTGCTCGCTGCTGCTACCGCCGCGGACTCAGCCCAGCGGAGTGCGGCGCGCGGCTGACGGCTGTGCAGGGCCAGGTGACCGAGATTCACCGCAACGAGATAGGCACCGTAGGCCTGATTCTGGGGCGCAGTCGTCAACGCGAGCGCACGCAGGTAGTAGGCCTGAGCCCGGTTCGGTTCTCCGGTGTCGACGGCCTGGTAGCCGGCAAGCTCAAGGAAGCCGGTGGCCACCCGGGCCCTGGTGTGGACCACATCGTCGTTCGCCGCAGGGCAGACGAGCAGCCTCGCGAGTTCGGTGTCGATGTAGCTGGTCACCTGAGTGGCGAACGGCCCGGCGCCGTGGGTGTGGTCGAGCTGGCGGAACATCGCGAGCATGTCGTCGGCGACCGCGACGTCGTCGGCAGTCGCCCATAGCCGACCATCCGTCAGCAGTGTCGCCGGAGACCGGAAGCCGGCTGCCCAGTCCGCCACCTGGGCTTCGCTGTTGCTGAGTTGGATTCCGCTTGCGACGGCTTCCGTCGGCCCCTTGGGCTGCTCAACTGCTCCTCGTCCGGCCGGGAATGCGGTGTCCATCGCCGGCCCATGCTGATCGGCCTCGATTTCGGCTCCTCCGTCGGCCGTCAGAAGTTCGTGCAACCGAGCCACGGAGATGCCCAGCTCTGCCGCCAGGCGGGGCCGGAGCCATGGCCGCGGGTCTCCCTTCCCACTCTCCCAGCGGTGAACCGTTGACCGATCCACGCTCAGAGCGCCCGCGAGAGTCTCCTGTGTGTGGCCGACCAGCTCCCTCTGGGCAACCAGGGCTGGCCTCCTCTTGACGACCATTGGCTGCCTCCTGAACTTCTTGATTCCGGCGACACTGCAGCTCAGCGGCGGCTTTGTCGCATGGGCACCACATGTACGCAGCAAGTTTGCTCTGTTCCAAGCAACTTGGCAGTGATTCTGTGTGATCTGCCGAAACGATCTGCAATCGACCACAGCGAAGGTGGTCGCCGCAGATCACTGCACGGCAACTCGCCGTCCCGCTCGCACAGCCCGCCTCTTCGACCGCCCACAGGCGCACGTAGCCCCTACGCGGCACACGCACCTACCCCTTCGGATTCCGGCTAGGTCTCCGACTCCAGACCGCACGGCACGGCCGTGCCCGACGAACAGGCTGTCGGCGGCCGTGGCAAAGTCCAGGTGTGTGGCCAGCCGGGTCCAGGCTGATGGCCACCGGAATTGGTTCTGATCCACTCTATGTGGAGCGGTTGCGGAGGGTCACTGTGGTCAGTCGGCGCGGAGGATTTGGAGCCGGAGTAGGTCGAAGTCGGCGCGGCCGTACCCGTCCCTTTTGATCCGCTTGATGCGGTTGACGTTGCCCTCGACCTTGCCGGAGTTCCACTCCAGGGTCAGTCCGGCCGTCACGGCGGCGAAGTCCTGGCGGAGGCCGCGCGCCAGGCTGCGAAGTGGGGACTGTTGTGTCGCCTCCGCATGGACCAGCCAGTCGTTGAGCTCGGCTCCACGCTTGCCGTTCATCATCTCTGCGAAGGTGCGTACGCACTCAGCGACGGCGTCGAGTTCGGGGCATCGCGCCAGTAGGCCCTTGAGCTTGGCCTTCTCGTCCTCGCCGAGCGACGTCGGTCGGCGGGTGATCAGCCTGGTCGCCTGCCGAACGGTCAGTGCCGCGGCGACTTTTGGTGCTGGCTTCCCCGCGGCGCGCACGGGTTGCAGGTGGCGACGCACCGTCCGGGCGCTGCCCCGGAAGCCGAGCTCGCGGATCTCCGCGGATAGCCGGGCGGCGTCGGTGCAGCCTTCGTTCCAGCGTTGATGCAGGTGGGGGAGGTAGGGCCGGATCTGGGTGTCACGGTGGCCGTCGCTGGTGGGCACGTCTTCGACTGTGGCCGCGTGCGCGTACTTTCCGACCGTCTTCGGGTCCAGTCCCAGGGTCTTGGCGATCGCGTAGATCCCGACCCCTTTGTCGAACAACTCGTGTACGGCAGTGTGGCGTTCGCGTCGCCTGGTTGCACGGGCTCCTTCTGCCGCCGTCGGCGAGGGTTCGGGGAGAACATCGCTGTCGGGACCGGCCGTCGGTTCGTCCGGTGGTGATTCTTCGGTGGCTTCCGCCAGGCAGGCGCGGTGTGCGGCGACGCACTTCTCGGCGGCCTCGCAGAGGTTCTTCCACAAATGAAACCTGTCCGCGACCTGCACCGCTCCCGGTACTGCCGAGCGGACAGCCTCCGCGTAGGCGCTGGCCCGGTCCCTGCACACGATCTCGACGCCGGGGTGCTCGCGCAGCCACGCGGTGAACGTCTCCGCCCTCCGGTCGGGCAGCACGTCGACGCGCTCGCCCGTCTCCATGTCCAGCAGGATCGTTCCGTAGACGTGGCCCTTCTTGAACGCGAAGTCGTCCACCCCCAGGACCCGCGGCGCGGTGCCGACCGGCCCGTCGGGAAGCCTCCGCAGTAGTCTGAGCAGGGAGTTCGCGCTCGTCTCGATGGACAGGTGCGCGGCCAGCCGGGCCGCAGGGCGGCCGGCCAGCGCCAGCGCGATCCGCTCCAGTGCCCGTCGCAGGGTGGACGTGCGGCGCGCGAACCGCTCGGTGAGCCCTTCCACCTGTTCGACGAAAGTCCTGCGATGGCACTCCACGGCCGAGCATATGAAACGCCGCACCAACAGGTCGATCACGGTCTTGTGGCCGGACACCGATACATCCGCCAGCTGCCGCCGGTACCCGCCATGGACGCGCCCCGAAGCCACACCGCACCCCGGGCAAGTGGCCCGCGCGGTGGCGGTCCGCGCCGAGAGGGTCACCGCGGTGGCGTCGACCACGACCCCCTCCACGGTCACCGTCGAGAGATGGGAGAAGGCCGTCCAGAGCACGCTGCAGTCACACGAACGATGATCCTTCCACAGGTGAATGACGCTCCGTCATCGCTCCACATAGAGTGGATCAGAACCCCGGAATTCCAGGTGGATGGCCGTCTGACCTGTGGTGTTCCTGATCGCTTCCTTATCGAAGGAGACCCCTCCGTCCGGTTTGCTGGTGTTTGCGAAGCATCAGCGAACCGGTCGGAGAGGTCCTGTG
>NZ_JBWXUE010000058.1:26525-30019 GCF_057158765.1 Kitasatospora sp. NEAU-69 | reverse complement strand
GGGGTGGGTCAGTAGTTGTGGTGGATCTGCCAGTAGGCCCAGGCCTGGTTGGGGCTGCCGTAGCGGCTGTTCATGTAGTCGTAGGTCCACTTGATCTGGGTGGTGGCGTTGGTCTGCCAGTCGGCGCCGGCGGAGGCCATCTTGTTGCCGGGCAGGGCCTGGCCCAGGCCGTAGGCGCCGGAGCTGGGGTTGGTGGCGGTGACGTTCCAGCCGCTTTCGTGGCTGATGATCTGGTCGAAGGAGGCGAGCTGGTCGGCGGGCACGATGCTCGCGGCGATGGCCTGGGGGGTGGCCGGGGCGGCGGAGGCGGCGGTGGGGACGACGGCGGCGCCGAACGACGGCGGCGCCGATCGCGACGATGCCGATGCCGGAGGCGAGCAGGGCGGCGGACTTGCGCATGCGGGTGGAGATCACGGGCATGTGGGAGTTCGACCTCAATCAGGTGGGGCACCTGGCCCCCCACAGGTGGTCCGTAGGCGCTGCGGCCTCACGGTCCAAGGGGGTTCGGCACCGGGGCAGCCCCACCAGGGAGTGTGGCTGCCGATTCGGGAGTCACGACACCGGACCGGGGGGTCCTGCGCCGCAACTGGCGACTGAGCCATTGTTAGCGGGCCCGGCGGCCCGTTCCAAGGACCCCTGATACGACGCCCGGTCGTAGCCAACCCACCCCCCCGGCAGCCGCGCTACCCCCACCCCGAACCGTCAAACCTCCCCCCACCCCACCCGGCCACACCACGCTGACCTGCGAAAACACCCAACACCCCGCCATCAGCCCCCGGCCGCCGGGCCAAACCCCAAAAGTCCGCCCAGCCGACTACTAGGAAGAGCAGGAGACCGTCAGGGCGCGTGAGCACCATCACCAGCCCGGTCGACGGTCAGTGACCGCCCGGCTCCAGCGGGACCCGGATCGGGCGCAGCTGCGCCCAGGTCGCGAAGATCGCGGCACCCAGCAGCATGGACAGGCCCACCCAGAGGTTCACGTTCACCCCGGCGGCCTTGGCCCGGGCCGCGGGCGAGGTGAAGGCGGCTCCCATCACGGTGAGCACGGTGCCGTAGAAGACGAAGAGCAACGCGAGGATCCAGCGCAGGTCGAACAGCCCGGCCCCCCGGCTCTTCACCGGCCGGGACGGCTGCGACGGCTCGGAGGACTGGAACGGCTCGGACGACTCGGGCATCGGGACTCCTCAGCAGCAGGGCGACTCACCAGAAGACGACATTGAGCACAGCCGCGAGCACCAGCGCCCCGACCCCGAGCAGCACCGGGTTGCGGTACCAGCCGGCGTCCTCCGCGGTCTGCTCGCCCGCGAGCGAGCCGCGCGGCGTCAGCGACCAGACCAGGCCGACCAGCTCCCGGTCCGGCTTCGGCTCGGTGCCCAGCGAGACCGCGACGCTCACCGCGATGTCCATCACGAACGCCACGCTCGCCGCGAGGAAGCTGGGCCCCTGCCCGGAGAGGTGCAGCACGTGGTGCCGGTTGAGCTGGTCCACCGTGAACGCCGCCGCGGTGCCGACCAGCAGGCCGACGCCGCCCGCCATCGGCGTGGTCCGCTTCCAGAACATGCCGAGGATGAAGGTCGCGAACAGCGGCGCGTTGAAGAAGGCGAACAGCGTCTGCAGGTAGTCCATGATGTTGTTGTAGCCACTGGCGATGAACGCGGTGCCGATCGCGATCGCGCAGCCCAGCGCGGTGACCACCCGGCCGATCCGCAGGTAGTACGCGTCCGGACGGTCCTTGATCACGTACGCCTGCCAGAGGTCGTAGGTGAAGACCGTGTTGAACGAGCTGACGTTCGCGGCCATGCCGGCCATGAACGCCGCCAGCAGACCGGTGATCGCCACACCGAGCATCCCCGACGGCAGCAGGTCGCGGATCAGCAGCTCGATCGCGTTGTTGTAGGTGACGCCGTTGGAGAGCGTCCCGCCACTCGCCTTGTACGCGGCCAGCTCCGGCGACAGCACGGCGGCGAGCATCCCGGGGATCACGATCACCAGCGCGATCAGCGCCTTCGGGTACGCGCCGATCAGCGGGGTGCGCCGGGCGGCGGACATGCTGCGGGCCGCGAGCGCGCGCTGCACCTCGGCGAAGTTCGTCGTCCAGTAGCCGAACGAGAGCACGAAGCCGAGACCGAAGACGATGCCGAGCACGGAGAGCGTCGCGTTCTCGATCCCGGTGATGTTGCTGCCCGGCCAGGCGTGCAGCTGGAGGTCGGCATCGGTGTTGGCGGCCCGGATCCGCTCGGTCAGGCCGTGCCAGCCGCCGGCCTTGTGCAGGCCGACCAGGGTGAGCGGCACCAGCATCGCGACGATCACGAAGAACTGCATCACCTCGTTGTAGACCGCCGCGGAGAGCCCGCCGAGCGTGGTGTACGCGAGCACGATCACGGCGGCGGTGACGATCGAGACCCAGAGCGGCCAGCCGAGCAGCAGGTTGACCACGGTGGCCAGCGCGTAGAGGTTGACCCCGGCGATCAGCACCTGGGCGAGCGCGAAGCTGAGCCCGTTGACCAGGTGCGCGAAGGAGCCGAACCTGCGCAGCAGGAACTCGGGCACACTGCGCACCTTCGAGCCGTAGTAGAACGGCATCATCACCAGGCCGAGGAAGACCATGGCCGGGATCGCGCCGATCCAGTAGTAGTGCACGGTCGGGATGCCGAACTGCGCGCCGTTGGCGGTCATTCCGAAGATCTCCACCGCACCGAGGTTGGCGGAGATGAACGCGAGCCCGGTGACCCAGGCGGGCAGCGAGCGCCCGGAGAGGAAGAAGTCCAGGCTGGACGAGACCGAACGCCGGGCCAGCGCGCCGATGCCGAGCACCACGGCGAAGTAGACGGCGAGCAGCACGTAGTCGATGGGCTTGGCGTCCAGCCGAAGGACCGCGGCGGCAAGGATGTTCATGGCTGGCCTCCACCCCTCGGGCGCCGGTCCCTGCCGGAGCCGGCGATTGCCGTGCCCATCCAGCCATCCGCCGACCCGCCCACCGCGACTCGTCACCCGTCGGTGGGCGGGTCGTTGATCCGAACGGCGGCACCCGGGCGACCGGCCGCCCGGCCGGTCGGGGCCGGGCAGTTGAACACACCGATCACCCGGCCGCAATCCGAACGAGGCATTGTGGCGCCCAACAGGGTGAACAGATCCGTATGCGACTAACCGTTCCGATCCGGGATGGTGCACGCTCGTCGGCATGACGGGCCGACAACAACGGCCCCCTGGAGATGGGAACAGCTATGCGTCTTCGCACCGCTCTGATCGGCTTTGCCCTGGCTGCCCTGACCGTCGCGGGGAGCGCCGGCACCGCCAGCGCCATCAGCGGTTACGCGGGCAAGTACCACAGCAGCAGCGGCACCGCCCAGGCCGGTCGTGGCCAGGCCGCCACGACCAACCAGGCCGACGGTGGCTCGATCGAGGGCTTCACCATCGGCGGCGAGTGATCCCGGGTGGTGGGGGGGGGGGGGGGGGGGAGAGAAGAAAAAAGAGAGAAAACAAACAAACCACCC
>NZ_JBWXUE010000058.1:0-26515 GCF_057158765.1 Kitasatospora sp. NEAU-69 | reverse complement strand
GGGGGGGTTGGGTGGGGTGCGCCAGCCAAAAAGACAAGAGAAAAAACCCCCCCCCCCCCCCCCCCACCACCGCCCACATCGCCCTGGCCAAGACGTTGCGTCAGATCACGCCCACCGCACGCAACTTGGCGATCCGGTCGACCGAGTAGCCCAGCGAGCGCAGCACCGGTTCGGTGTGCTCGCCGAGCGAGGGCACCGGGCCCATCGGCAGCTCGATCCCGGCGAAGCCGAACGGCGGTAGCAGCCCGCGCACTTCACCGATCGGCGTGTCCACCTGCCGCCACCGGTCGCGGGCCGCGAGCTGCGGGTGCCGCACCAGGTCGGTGACGGCGTTCAGCCGGGCCGACGCGATCGCGAGCTCATCCAGCCGGGCGATCGCCTGCTCGGCCGTCATCGTCGCCGTCCGGCCGCCCACCAGCGCGTCCACCAGCCGGCGGTGACGCACCCGTTCGACGTTCGTCGCCCAGCGCGGGTCCTCGACCAGGTCGGGCCGCTCCAGGAAGCCCTCGGCGAACCGGGCCCACTCGCGGTCGTTCTGGATTCCGATCAGCACCTCCTGGCCGTCGGCGGTCGGGTACGCGTCGTACGGCGCGATGCCCGGGTGGGAGAGGCCGGCCCGGCCGGGTGAACTGCCGGTGCCCTGCGTGTAGTACAGCTGGTAGCCCATCCACTCGGCCGTCGCCTCGAACATCGAGATCTCGATCGCGCTCCCCCGCCCGCTGGTGGCGCGGCCGACGAGCGCGGCCATGGTGGCGGAGAGCGCGTACATGCCGGCGGCGATGTCCGAGGTGGGCACGCCGGTCTTCGCCGGCTGCTCGGCCGAGCCGGTCACCGAGACCAGACCGGCCTCGCACTGGATCAGCATGTCGTACGCGCGCTTGTCCCGGTACGGCCCGGTCGAGCCGTAGCCGGACAGGTCGACGGTGATCAACCGCGGTTCGCGCGCCCGCAGTTCCGCAGCGCCGAAGCCGAGCCGGGCGGCCGCGCCCGGCGCGAGGTTCTGCAGGAAGACGTCCGCGCCGGCGACCAGTTCGGCCAGCACCGCGCGCCCCTCGGCCGTCTTCAGGTCGAGCGTGACCGACTCCTTGCCCCGGTTCAGCCAGACGAAATGACTGGCCAGGCCGTTGACACTGCGGTCGTAGGACCGGGCGAAGTCGCCGCCGTCGGGCCGCTCGACCTTCAGCACCCGGGCTCCGAGGTCGGCCAGATGCCGGGTCGCGAGCGGCGCCGCCACCGCCTGCTCCAGCGCGACCACCGTGACGCCGGCCAGCGGCAGACCATCGCTCATCGGGACTCCAACGGTTCGGGGCGGGACAGCGGTTCGAGGCGGGACGGCAGCTCGGGGCGGGCGCGGTCCGCCACCCCGCGCCGGCCACCTCAGCCCTACCCCGCGATCACCCGAACGAACATCCGCACTCCAGCCCCCGCACTCCAGCCCTCCGCACGCCGGGCGCCTCAGGGCCCGCTACTGCCGGGCGAGCGGCAGCCGGCGCAGCGCGATGACGTTGTCGGACAGCTCCGCGTGCTCCCCGTCCGGGCCGGTCGCCGGCCGCTGCCGGGTCTCGAGCACCTCGGTGTGCCACGCGCCGGGCGCCGGTTCCAGCGCGGCGAGCGTCTCCTCCAGGGTCGGGAACCGGACGTCCGCGTGCTTGTGCCGGGACCACGGCGGGAACGCCGCGTGCTCGACGACCAGCAGCAGCCCGCCGGGCGCCACCGCCCGCGCCGCCGCGCGCAGCACCTGCTCACGCGGGAAGCTCACCGGCGACTGGAGGAACTGCGCCGACACCAGGTCGAAGGTGCCGCCGGGGAACCCGGTGCTCAGGTCGTGCCGCTCGAAGGTGACCAGCTCCGCGACGCCGGACTCGGCCACGTGCGCGGCGGCCCGGCTCAGCGCGGTGCTGGAGACGTCCACGGCGGTCACCTGCCAGCCCTGCCGGGCGAGCCAGACCGCGTCCGCACCCTCGCCGCAGCCGAGGTCGAGCGCCCGCCCGGCCGGCAGCGGCTCGACGACATCGACCAGGACGGCGTTGGGCCGGCCGCTCCACACCTGATCGCGCTGGCGGTAGTGCCCCTCCCAGAACTCCACCACCTCAGCCGCCGGATAGTCGCCCCCCGGCTCCACGCCCACCCCGTCGCCCAGCCCACCGTGAGATCCGCTGCTCATCGCCCAGCACCTCTTCGCCTCGTCCGTCCAACCGATAACGCCACCCTGCACCTCCCCACCACAATCCGGCAAGAAATCTTGCTGCTCCGGCAAACCCACAGCAGACTGGCTCCATGACCGAAGACCTGCATATCGTGCTCGACGCCGTGGGCCCCCGACTGCGCGCCCTGCGCAAGCAGCGGGGTGTCACGCTCGAACAGCTCGCCGAGACCACCGGGATCTCGGTCAGCACCCTCTCCCGGCTGGAGTCGGGCGGGCGCCGGCCGACCCTCGAACTGCTGCTGCCGCTGGCCCGCGAGTACCGGGTCCCGCTGGACGAGCTGGTCGGCGCGCCCGCCACCGGCGATCCGCGGATCCACCCGCGCCCGGTCAACCGGCACGGCACGACCTGGATCCCGCTCAGCCGCACACCCGGCGGCCTCAACGCGTTCAAACTGATCATGCCGGTCAGGCCGGACGTCCCCGAGCGCCTGCCGCAGCGCACGCACGAGGGCTACGTCGAGTGGCTGTACGTGCTCAGCGGCACGCTCAGGCTCGCGCTCGGCGAGGAGGACTTCCTGCTCACCGCCGGCGAGGCGGCGCAGTTCGACACCCGGAAGTCGCACGGGCTGGCGAACGCCAGCCCGCAGCCGCTCGAACTACTGATGATCTTCGACCAGCAGGGCGAGCGGGCCCACCTGGAGACCCGGCCGCACGGACCGCACACCGGCTGACGACGCGGCCGGGACCGGGGCTGGATCCGGAACCGGGGCTGGAGTTCACCGAGTCGCCGTCCACCGCTCACCCGCAGCGGCCGGGGCCACCGGCGGAAGTCTCCTAAGGTACCGGCCAGGACGCGAGGGCCGGCTCAGGCCGGCCCACTCGCGCAGCCTCCCTGTGCGCTGTGCCTGCTACCCCTGTGCCTTCATCCCTGAGCCTCTGTGCCCTTCATCCCTGAGCCCTTGTGCCCCCGCGCACCCACGCCGGGCGCACCTCGCCGAGCGGACGGTCAATGCACGTTCTCCAGCATGCCTCGCCCCAGGCCCCCGGCCACCCCGCGGACCGGAGCGGGCGCCTTCCCGGGCGCTCCGCCGACGCCCCGCCGCGGCCGCTGCGGGCGCTGGTGATCACCGGCAGCGTCGGGGCCGGTCACAACGGCGCCGCGTTCGAACTGACCCGCCGGCTGGAGGCACTCGGCATCGAGGCAAGCTGCCGCGACTATCTCGACGCGCTCCCCCGCCACTACCGTCGCCTGCTGCGCGACGGCTACGAGTTCAGCGCCGGCCGGACTCCGCGGATCTTCGACTGGCTGTTCCGCAGCGAGGAGCACGACTCGGTGGTCCGCTCGCTCACCATGTACCTGTGCCGGCTGGCCGCACGCGAGCTGGCGCGCTGGGTCGGCGAGGGTTACGACGTGGTGGTCACCACCTTCCCGTTCGCCGCGCAGAGCCTGGGCATGCTGAAGGAGAACGGCACGCTGACCGCGCCCGCCGTCTGCTACCTCACCGACCCCGCGCCGCACCGGCTCTGGGTGCACCCGCGGCTCGATGCGCACCTGACCGTCACCCAGGCCACCGCGACCGAGGGCAGCGGCCGTTACGGCGTCCCGATGGCGGCCGCAGGGCCGCTCACCCCGGCGGCGTTCGCCGAACCGGTCGGCCCCGCCGCCCGCCTCGCGCTGCGCGGCGAACTCGGCGTACCGGACGACCGGTTGATGGCGCTGCTGATGACCGGCTCGATGGGGCTCGGCGACGTGACGGCCGGTGTCGACGCGCTGCGCGCGATCGAGGGCACGGTCGCGGTGGTGCTCTGCGGCCGCAACGAGCGGCTGCGGCAACGGATCAACGGGCTGCCGGGCGTGGTGGCACTGGGCTGGCGCACCGACGTGCCCGCGCTGATGGCCGCGGCCGACGTCCTGGTCCACAACGCGGGCGGCCTCTCACTCACCGAGGCGATGGTCGCGGGCCTGCCCGCTGTCAGCTACGAGGTGCTGTCCGGCCACGGCCGGGCCAACGCCGCCACCCTGGCCGCCGCCGGACTCGCGCCCTGGCCGCGCGACACCGCCGGCCTGGCCCTGGCACTCGCCGGGCAGGCCGCCCGCGGCCGGGTGCACCTGCCGCCGCTGTCCGAGCAGCGGCAGGCGGCGCACGTCGTCGCCGACCTCGCCCGCCGCGCCCGCGAGGCCCACGGCGCCGGGGCATGCGGGCCCGGGGCTCACTCGCCCGGCATGGCCTCTTCGCACTCGCGGCAGCGCCGACTGGCGTACTCGGGCGGGTACCACGGCGCCCCGGGGCCCACCGGCTGATACGGCTCCCGCTCCAGCGCGGTCGAGTCGATGCCACAGAGCGTGCGCACCGGCGGCTCGGCGCGCTCGACGGGGACGGCGGGGTCAGCGGCCGCCGCGTGCACGAACCGCACCCGCGCGCCGATGTCCACCTCGCCCTCGCCCGCGCCGAGCACCTCCGTGGACGGCTCCAACTCCAGCAGGACGATCACGCTCCTCATGGTTCGAGCCTGCACCCCGCCCCGGCACCGTGCACCCGGAGCACCGGCCCGCCACCCCGGCCGGAGCCGGCCACCGCGCCGCCGAACGGGTGACCGGGCTCCCGACCGACCTCCCACGCCCGCACAGCTGCGCCAACTCCGACATTTCGTCACATAGCGTATCCATCGGCACAGCTGCCGTGCCGCCCGGCCGGAGCAGATCGGGCCGGAGCAACCGCACCAGCCCGAGGGAGCACCACCACCGTGCAGAGGATCACCCGTCTCGGCATCGTCGCCGCGACCGCGCTCGCGACCGCAGCCGTCTGCGTCACCTCCACCGCCGCCCTGCCCACCACCGCGTTGCCCATCACCGCACCGCTCACCGGCGCACCGCTCACCGCCGCACCGCTCACCCCCGCATCACCCGCGGCCGGAGAGCCGCACGGCGGCCACCACGCCGTCTTCGTCCAGACCAACAACCTCTCCGGCAACCAGATCGTCTCCTACCACCGGGGCGACGACGGCCAGTTGAGCCCGGCCCACACGTACGACACCGGCGGCCTCGGCGGGATGCTCGCCGGCTCGGTCGCCGACCACCTCGCCTCGCAGGGCTCGCTGACCTACGACGCCGGCCACGCGCTGCTGTACGCGGTCAACGCCGGCAGCAACACCGTCACCGTCTTCGCGGTCGACGGCGACCGCCTCGACAAGCTCCAGACGATCGACTCCGGCGGCACCTTCCCGGTCAGCGTCGCCGTGCACGACGACGTCGTCTACGTGCTCAACGCGCTGAACGGCGGCTCGATCCAGGGCTACACCGTGCACGACCGGCACCTGCACAAGCAGGCCGACTGGAACCGCTGCCTGGGCCTGGACCCCAACGCCACACCGCAGTTCACCAACACCCCCGGCCAGGTCGGCTTCACCGACAAGGGGACAAAACTGGTCGTCACCACCAAGGCGAACGGCAACAACCTGGACGTCTTCCCGCTCACCCACGACGGCGCGCCCGCGGACACCCCGGTCGTCACCAACCTGCCCGGCGCGGTGCCCTTCGGCTTCGTCCCGAACGGCGAGCACGGGATCTTCCTCACCGAGGCCGGCCCGAACACGCTGGCCACGTTCACGATCCACCGCAGCGGCGTCGCGAGCCAGGACGCGTCCGCGGCCACCGGTCAGTCGGCCACCTGCTGGGTGGTCTCGGCCGGCGACGACCTGCTCTACACCTCGAACGCCGGCAGCTCGACCCTCACCGGCATCCGAACCGCCGACCGCGGCAAGCAGTTGACCGTGCTCGGCAACACCGGCACCGACCCCGGCACGGTCGACGCCGCAGTCTCGAAGACCCCGGCCGGCCGCTACCTCTACGTGCAGACCGGCGTGAACGGCATCGTCGACGCGTTCCGGGTCAACGACGACGGCTCGCTCACCCCGATCGGCACGCAGCTGGTGCCGAACGCGGCCGGCGGCGAAGGCATCGTCGCGTTCTGAGGCCTGTTCTCGTACGGCCCCTGGGTTCGGCTGCTTTCGCCCGCGCGGTGATGTGGCCGCGATGTGGCTGCGCCAGGCGAATGACCGGCGGCCGGCGGCAGCCGGTCATTCGCCTGGCGCGCTGAAGGCAGCCACCGGGGCGCCCGGGCCTGAAACGGAAGCTGCTGGCCGATGACGAGGCGCAGCCGGTACCGTCGGCCCGTGTGCACCTACGCCTTCGTCCACTACAAGCTGCACTACGCGTGCGTTTCGTGCCGGATCAGCTTCAAACGGCACCCCGGCGATGCCGGACACACCTGTCCGCGCTGCACCGGACCGCTGCTCTGCGCCGGCCACGACTTCGCGGCACCCCGCCGCAGCAATCGGAAGGCCTGGTCGGTCGTCGCGGCGGTGCTGGGCGCCGGACTGCGCTACGAGGGCTTCGAGCCGTGCGGTTGCGGGCGGCAACCGAAGTTCCGCCCCCGTACCCGCGCCCAACTGCGCACCCGCCGCATCGCCGCCGCCCGGACCGGCACCCCGCTCGCGGAACTACTCGGCCAGGCCGACCCGCTGGCGACCCGCTGATCAGTCGGCGTCAGTGGGTTGCTGAACAGACACACCGTGAGAGGGGCAGCAATGGACCAGGGCACCCGCGGCGAGCTCACCAGCCGACTGGCCGAGGCGATCACGGCCGTCAGGACCGCGCACCCGCTGCGGGTCGCCATCGACGGGCCGCCCGCCGCCGGCAAGACCACGCTGGCCGACGAACTCGCCGTCGTCCTGCGCGCGCAGGGCCGCGACGTCATCCGCGCGACCATCGACGACTTCCTCGTGCCCCGTGCACAGCGCTACCGACGCGGCCAGTACTCCGCTGAAGGCTGCTACTTCGACGCCCACGACCACGCCGCGCTGCGCCGGGTCCTGCTCGATCCGCTGGGCCCGGGCGGAGACCGAAGGTTCCGAGCCGCGGTCTACGACCACGACACCGACGCCCCGACGTCCTCGCCTGCCACGACCGCCCGCGCTGACGCCGTCCTGCTCTTCGACGGCGTCTTCCTCCTGCGCCCGGAACTCATCGACCGGTGGGACCTGCGCATCTTCGTGTCCGTTCCCCTCGAGCAGACGGTAGACCGCGCCCGGGACCGCGGCACAGCAGTGACCGGATCCACCGCTGACACCGCCGACATCGAACGGTCCTGGCGCAACCGCTACATCCCCTCCCAAGAGCTCTACTTCGCCACAGCCCGCCCAACCGATCACGCCGACATCATCGTGAACAACGACCAGCTCCAACGGCCGACCTGGGAAGTCCGACCACACTCGGGGCAGTTCAGGCCTTGACGGTCAACTGGTCGGCGAGACGGGCCAGTCGGCGCTGCGAGCGCTCCTCGTGCACCGCTACAGCGGTCTGCGCGATGTCGCCGTCGTCGTAGTACTCGCCGTTGGCGAGGCGGATCTCCGGCAGGCAGAGCCGGACCACCGCGGCCGCGCCCTGCGCCGCCGGCGCTCCGACCCGGCCGTAGAGCGGGAGCAGCGCGGTGTCACACAGGCCCGGGTTGACGCTCACCGAGGTGATCCCGGTGCCCTCGGGGGCCATGTCGGCGGCCGCCATCGAGAGCGCGAGCTGCGACTGGGCATAGGCGGCGACCCGGGAGTACTTCTTGACCCGGTTGGGGTCGGCCCAGTTCATCGAGGCGGTGCGGTGCAGGGAGGACGAGACGTTGACGATCCGCGCGCCGCCGGCGGCGGTCAGCGGAGCGCGCAGGAGCTTCGCCAGCCGGTGCGCCGCAAGGAAGTTGACCTGGAACGAGAGCTCGATCCCGTCCTCGGTGAGGGTGCACCGCTCGGGGGCCATCACGGCCGCGTTGTTGACCAGCAGGTCGAGCTTCGGGAACGCGCGGGCGACGCCGTCCGCGAGGCCCGTGACCTCGGCCAGTCGGCTGAAGTCCGCTGCGAGCACGTGCAGTCGGTCGCGCGCGGCGCCGTCCGCGACCAGCCGATCGACGGCCTTCTCGCCCTCCTCGGTGGTGCGCGCGTGCACGAGCACGGTGGCGCCGTGCCCGGCGAGCAGGCGGGCGGTCTCCCAGCCGATCCCGGAGGAGGCTCCGGTGATCAGCGCGATGCGGTGGGAGAGCAGAGCAGACATGGTCCATCCATGAGTGTGCGGGCACGCCCGGGGTGCCGGACGGCGCGCGGTCGCGCGTCACCGGGTGCCGGGGGTGCGGGAAGATGTGTGGGTACCGACCCGTTCGGGTCGGCCAGGCGGTCGGCGCTCAGGAGCTGCGACCGGAGTCGGACACGCCGACTGAGGCTGGCGGGACTCCTGCGGCGCTAGTGCAGCGCGCTGGTCACCGCGGCGGCAGCCGGCGTCCGCGGATGCGGCGGACGATCGTGGTGGCGTGCCGGACGGGTCATGACGATGATTCAAGTGCATCCACGATCCCGTGGGCAAGCACGCTTCACCCGCCCTGATGAATCCTTGACGACAGGCCGTGGGCTCCCGCCGCCTCGACGACGGCCGCCACGAACGCCGGCACCACCGGGTCGGGGTGTCCGGCCGGCCAGGCGAGCACGATCCGGCTCGGCGGGTAGTCGGCCAGCGGGACGAACGCCACCCCCTCGGCGCTGTGGTGCCGCACCGCGCCGGCCGGCAGGATGCCGACCGCGCCCTGCCACACGATGGCGTGCAGGCACTCGGCGACCGCGCGGACCACCGGCCCGGCCTCGCCGCCGCCCGCCGGGCCCTCCCCCGCATCCCCGGAGTCCCCGCCGTCGACCGCGTCCGGCCACCCCGGTGTGCGTCCGCCCGCACCGCTCGTCCCGCCTTCGTCCGGTGCTCCGTCCGTCGTGCCCTGACCCGCACGGCCGAGCCAGAAGGACCGCCAGGCCGGATCGGCCTCCGGCGGCAGCGTGATCCACGACCGCCGGGCCAGATCGCCGACCCCCACGCTCGACCGCCCCGCGAGCGGATCGTCAGCCGGCAGCGCGGCGACCAGCGGCTCGCTCTCCAGCGGCCGCACCGCGAGGCCCTCGGTGTCGAACGGGAGCCGGGTCAGCGCGATGTCCACCCGGCCGGCGCGCAGCCCGGCCGTCGGATCGCTGATCCCGCTCTCGAACAGCCGCACCTGCGCGTCCGGACGGCTGCGGCGGAAGGCCGCCGCAGCCCGCGGACCGAGCTCGCGGCCGGCGCCGGCCACCGAGCCGACCAGGAGCGTGCGCCGGCGCCCGGCCTCGCGGACCCGCTCGCGCGCCCGCTCCGCGCCCGCCAGCAGCTCCCGGGCATCGGCCAGCAGCACCGCGCCGGCGCCGGTCAGCCGCACCCCCTGGGCCGAGCGGTCGAAGAGCCGGCAGCCCAGCGAGTCCTCCAGCTCGCGGATGCGCCGGCTCAGCGGCGGCTGCGACATGTGCAGCCGCGCCGCCGCGCGACCGAAGTGCAACTCCTCGGCCACGGCTACGAAGTACTCCAACCGGCGCAGATCCATACGAGGCACGATAGCCGCGCCAGCCCGTACCCCCCTCACCCCGGGTGGCCGCCCGGGGTGACCTGCGAAGACCTGCGAAGACCTGCCGGGATGATCAGCCCTCCTCGGCTACCACGGCACCGGGCCCTCGTCGCTGAAGAAGCCGGCCGTCGGGCCGTCCGCCGGCAGGGTCGCCAGCCGGACGATCACGGCCGCACCGTCGGCCGCGGTGCGCTTGATCGCGAAACCCGTCGCCTGCAAGTCCTTCGTCATATCGGTGTCGCACGGGCCCGGCGAGGCCGCGTTGACCAGGAAGCCCTCGGAGCGCAGCTCCTTGGCGTACTGGACGGTGAGCGCGTTGAGCGCGGACTTGGAGACGGGATAGGCCGCCAGGGCGGGCAACCCGGCCAGGTAGCTGTCCGGCGAACTCTGCGCGGTCAGCGAGGCCATGCCGCTGGAGACGTTGACGATCCGTGGCGCGGCCGAGCGGCGCAGCAACGGCAGCAGCGCACTGGTCACGGACAGCACGCCGAGGACGTTGGTCTCGAGCACCGCCCGGACCACCTCGACGTCGGCCGTGCTGGGCACGTGGTCCGGCCGGTCGGCCGCGCCCGCGTTGTTCACCAGCACGTCCAGCCGTCCGAAACGTTCGGTGATCCAGTCGGCGGCCGCGCGCACGCTCTGCGGATCGGTGACGTCCAGGGTCACAGCATGGGCCGCCGCGCCGTCAGCGAGCAGCGCCTCCGCGGCCGCCCGTCCGCGCTGCGGATCGCGGGCGCCGACCAGCACGGTGTGGCCGCGCCGGCCCAGTTGGGCGGCAACCTCGAAGCCGATGCCCTTGTTGGCACCCGTCACGAGCGCTATGGTGCCGGCCTGTTCAGTGGTTTCGTTCATGTCCGCAGCCCATCACGGGACGCCACGGCCGGGCCAGGACCGTTTCGGTCTCGGGGCGTCCGTCCGGGTATCGCGGCCGGTCACGCGGGGTGGCGGCTGACGCGGCGATGACGTCCGGGTGATGCTGCGGCAACCGGGCGTGATCCATTCTGTTTGATCTTGTTTGATCCTGCGTCAACCCTCTTGGCGTCGGTCGCCGCCCGTGTGAGACTTCATCGGCCTACTGACCGGTAGACCAGTGAAAGCTCGTCAAAACCCCTCAGGACGACGATGAAGACGCTCCTCTCCCCTACCCACACCCGTACCCATGTCCTCGCCCGCACCCTCGCCCTGGGCGTGACGCTGGCCGCACTGCTCGCGACAACGGTCGGCAGCAGCACCGCCGCCCCCGCGCTCCCCTCCGCCGCGCAGACCGCCGCCACCGCCGCCGCACCCACCCCGCTGACCGGCCCCCAGCTCGCCGCCTCCTGGACCGGCCCGCTCAGCACCCGCGGCCGCTACATCGTCGACGCGGGCGGCAACCGGTTCAAGCTGAAGGCCGGCAACTGGGACGGCGCCCAGGGCACTTGGCTCGGCAGCGGCTCCACCACCGACCCGGCGAACAACCAGGCCGGCGAGACCTCGTACAACCTGCCGCTCGGCCTCGACCGGGCACCGATCGCCCAGATCCTCGCCGACTTCCACAGCATCGGGATCAACAGCATCAGACTCCCGTTCGCGAACGCGATGATCCATGACACCACCCCGGTCCCGGACGCGGCCGTCACGGCCAATCCGCAGCTGCGCGGCGACACCCCGCTCCAGGTCTACGACGCCGTGGTCGCCGCGCTCACCGGCGACGGCTTCGCGGTGATCCTCAACAACCACACCACCAGCTACCGCTGGTGCTGCGGCGTGGACGGCAACGAACGCTGGAACAGCGGCCAGAGCACCCAGCAGTGGGAGGCCGACTGGGTCTTCATGGCCAACCGCTACAAGGCCAACAAGCGGGTGGTCGGCGCCGACCTGCGCAACGAGGTCCGCCGCGACATCACCGACGACCCCAACTGGGGCTGGGACGACAGCCACGACTGGAACCAGGCCGCCGAGGACGCCGGCAACCAGATCCTGCAGGCCGATCCGGACATGCTCGTGATCATCGAGGGCATCAACTGGCAGGGCATCCCGCTCGCCGGCTTCGCGCACGGCCGCCCGATGCTCACCCCGGTCGCGAACCTGTCCAACACGCTGATCAAGTCGGACAAGCTCGTCTACTCGGCCCACTTCTACGCGTACACCGGCCCGGCGAACACCGGCGCCGGCAGCGGCCTCGGCGCCACCAGCGACCCGCGCTACGAGGACTTCACACCGGCCCAACTGGCCTCCGTGGTCAACCAGGAGGCGCTCTTCGTCACCCAGTCCGGCCAGCACTTCACCGCGCCGGTCTGGGTCAGCGAGTTCGGCGCGGGCGGCCGCGGCGACACCGACGCGAAGGAGCACGCCTGGTTCGACAACTTCACCTCGCTGCTGATCGCCAACGACACCGACTTCGCGATCTGGCCGCTGACCGGGTGGCAGAACGGCGGTGTGCCGCAGGACAACTGGGCACTGCTCAGCTACGACCCCGCCGGCAACCGGCAGAGCATCGAGGACCCGGGCGACTGGCGGGCCGCCGACTGGAATCAGCTGGTCTCCGCGCCCTCGTACACCGGCCAGGTGCCGGTCAGCACGCACTGGAACATGCTCAACCTCGACCACACCGACTACGACGTCTCCCAGCACATGCTCGCCCTGCCCGACTGGAGCCCCGGCAACCGCAAGGGCAACTGCCCCGACGGCGAACGTCTGATCGGCCTCGGCCGCAGCGACAGCCGGGGCCTGTGCACCGACACCGGCCAGCCCGCCACGGCCGGCGGCGACTGGATCACCGTCACCGGGGAGCAGTACGTGACCGAGGGCGACTGGGCGTCCGGCTACAACAAACTCCAGTGCCCGGACAACTACTTCGCCACCGGCTACAGCGTCAACGGCAACTCCATGGCCGCGCTGCTCTGCGCCCCCGCCACCACCACCCTGCCCACCACCGGCCGCGACGTCTGGTTCGACCAGGGCGACAACCGCCCCCCGGCGAGCACCGGTTCGGACTCGTCGGCCAGCGACTGGGCCCCCGGCTACTACAAGGGCCAGTGCAACTCCGACGAGTACGTCGCGGGCGTCGCGATGACCTGGCGCTGGCTCCAGTACGGCGTCCCGGACGTGCTGCTCTGCCGCCCGCTGCAGTAGCGCCTGTCCGACCTGGCGCGCACCAAACCCCGGCTCGGGCCACGGGCCGCCATCCTGGCCCGAGCCGGGTCAACTTCACCTTCGTCTCCGGCACCGCGCTGACGGCCCTGTTCGCGTCGCACGCGGTGGTCACGCGGCTCCTCGGATTCACTGGTCGGCGGCGAAGGGGCCCGCGGTGGCGAACAGCCGCAGTTGGCGGGCGAAGGCCCGGGCCTCGCCCGGCGGCCAGGAGGCGAGCGAGGCTTCGATGTGGGCGGCCAGGCGGTGCCGGGTGGCCTGGACGACCTGCTGCCCGTGGTCGGTGAGGACGAGCAGTGTCGCCCGCCGGTCGGCCGGGTCGGGTTCGCGGCGCAGCAGGCCGGCCTGCTCCAGGCGGTCCGCGCGCCGGGTGACGTTGGAGCGGTCGAGGCCGGCCTCGGGGGCGAGCTCGGCGGCGCTGCACGGTCCGGTACGGGCCAGCCCGCTGAGCACCGGGTAGGTGAGCTCGTCGACGGCCTCGCCCAGCCCCTCGGTGAGCCGGTGGTAGAGGCGTGCTCGGGTGCCACGGCTGAGGAGGATGCCGAGCGCGTCGGCGATCTCCTGTCCTGCATCGTCTGTCATGCCTCCAAGTTTAGCGTGCACCGCGCACGCTTTCGGTGGTACGGTTCCGGAGAAGCGTGCACAGCGCACGCATCGCCGAATCAGACGCACCCTCCCGGAGGATCACCATGACCCACACCGACATCGCCAGCGCCCTGACCGACCTGCTGCTCCGCCCGGAGCTGAGCCTGAACGAGGCCGTGGACCGGCACTTCGCACCCGACTACCGCCAGCGCACCGACGGCCGCTGGGACGACCGCACCGAGTTCCTCACGCACATCGCCCACCTGCGCGAGGTGGTCGCCACCGGCTCGGTCGAGGTGCACGAGGAGCTCGTCAACGGCGACCTCTACGCGGACCGGCACACCGTCAACATCACCAAGATCGACGGGTCCGCCGTCTCCATGGAGGTCTACCTGTTCGCCGAGTTCGCCCCCGACGGCCGCTTCCGCCGGATCGAGGAGACCACGCTGATGCTCGCGGGCGCCGAGGCGGACCGGAACCTCGGCAGCGCCCGCTAAGGCGACAATCCAGTCAAATACCCATGAAGTGCTCACCAATGAAAGGTGATTTCCTATACACAGTTTAGATTTGCAGGCGATCGGCGCGATCTTCCGCTAGAATCAGAGGAAGTCGCGCCGATCCCGGCCGACCACCCCACAGCACCCGGAAAGCGAAGGACCATGTCGGACGGCGCACGCGTGATCGTCGGAGTAAGCGGCTCTCTCAACAGCCTGACGGCACTGCACCGCGCGGTGGACGAGGCGCGCGCCCGGCAGGCCGTCCTGGTGCCGGTGCTCGCCTGGACGCCGGTCGGCGGCGAGCGCAACTACCGGACGCAGCCGTGCCCGCCGCTGCTGCGCAAGTGGGAGGACGCCGCCCGGGCCCGCCTCGAACAGGCCCTCGACGAGGCGTTCGGCGGGTTCCCGGTCGGCGTCGCGGTCGAGCCGATCGTCGTGCGCGGCGAGGCCGGCGCCGTGCTGGCGCAGCTCGCCGACGGGCCGAACGACCTGCTGGTGGTCGGCACCGGACGCCAGAGCCGGCTACACCGGCTGCTGCACGGCTCGGTGAGCCGCTACAGCCTCACCCACGCGCGCTGCACCGTCCTGGCCGTGCCGCCGTCCTCGCTCGAGGCCGACCTGCGCCGGCTCACCCGCAGCTTCGACCTGCGCGAGCTGTCCGCCGCGGCCTGACGCGCCGCGCGCGCCGCTTCACGCACGACGCACCGCGCGGACCACAGGCCCTACCCGCGCGCGTCGAAGACCGTCCGCCCGCCCAGCACCGTGCGGTCCGGCCGCAACCCGGCCAGCGCCTCGACCTCGCAGCTCAGCGGATCGATCGGCCAGAGCGTCAGATCGGCGAGCGCGCCGGGGCGCAGGCTGCCCCGGCTGCCGCTCTCGCCGAGCAGGCGGGCGGCGTTGACGGTGTGCAGCTCGATCGCCTCGGCGCGGCCGATCGCGTGCTCCGGTCCCTGCGCCCCGGCCACGGTCTGCCGGGTCGTCATGCCCCAGACCGAGACCATCGCGCCGTACGGACCGACCGGGAAGTCGGAGCCGGCGGCGAGCAGCGCCCCCTCGTCGATCCACTCGCGCAGCGGGAAGATGCCGCGCACCCGCTCCGGCCCCCAGGCGCGGATCTGCGCGGTGGCGGCGTCGTGCAGCAGCGGGTGCTGCACGGTCACCGGGATGCCGAGTGCGATCGCCCGGGCCCGCTGGTCGGGCCGGGCCAGGCCGCCGTGCTCCACGACCAGGGTGCCGGGCGCAAGGCCGGGCCGGCGCTTCAGCACCTGCTCGAAGACGTCCAGCAGCGTCCGCAGCCCGCGATCGCCCCAGGCGTGCACGCCGACCCGCCAGCCGCGCTCGACCACCCGGTCGACGGCCGCGGTCAGCTCGTCCGCCTCCCAGAGCAGGGTGCCGTGGTAGCACGGGCGGCCCTCGTACGGTTCGTCGAGCGCGCCCGCCTCGATGCCGCCGTCGATGCCGAACTTGATGCCCCAGACGCGCAGCCAGTCGTCTCCGGCTGCGGCGCCGCGCCAGGGCTCCAGCCGGTCGAGCAGCTCGTCGACCTGCTCGACGGTGCGGGCGCCGAAGCCGGAGACCAGCGCCCGGACCCGCACGCTCAGCGCGCCGGCCGCCTGGGCGGCGCGCAGCACGTCCAGGTCCTCGATCGGGACCAGGCAGTCGCGGACCGTGCCGATGCCGGTCGCCGCGTAGTCCGCCGAGGCGGCCCGCAGGCCGTCGATCCGCTCGGCGAGCGCGGGGCGCGGCAGCACCCGTTCGGCCAACGCGACGGCCTTGTCGACCAGTCGCCCGGTCAGCCGGCCCTCGGCGTCGCGTTCGATCACGCCGCCGGGCGGGGCGGGCGTGTCGGCGGTGATGCCGGCGAGGCGCAACGCGGCCGAGTTCAGCACCATGTTGTACGCGCCGCGCCGGACCAGCACCGGGTGCTCGGTCGTGACGCCGTCCAACTCCTCGGTGCGGGGCAGCCGTTGCTCGGCGAGGTTGACCTCCTGCCAGTTGATCGTGGTGCGGATCCACTCGCCGGCCGGGGTACGGGCGGCGCGCTCGCGGATCAGGTCGAGGAAGCCGGCCAGGTCGCGGGCGTGCTGGACGGGCACGTCGCGGATGCTGTGCCCGGCGAAGATCAGGTGGGTGTGGGTGTCGTCGAACGCGGGCAGCAGCGTCGCGCCGGGCGCGTCCACCACCTCGGTCGCGGGGCCGATCAGCCGGTCGAGGCCGTCAGGCTCGGGCGACAGCGCGGTGATCCGCTCGCCGGTGACGGCGAGCGCGCGCTGCACCGGCTGCCCGGCGGTCAGCGTGTGCACGGCGCCGACCCTGAAGAGCAGGTCGGCGGGTCGTTGGTCGGTCATGACTGCTCCTCGGTCCGGGGGTCTACGGGCGAAAGGCCGGTCACCTTCTCCACGTGGCGCAGGCTCGGCTCGGCGAGCAGCGCGTGCAGTTCGGTGAAGACGGCGCGGGCCGCGACGGCGTTCCAGTCCGCGGGCAGCAGCGGCGCCGGGAGCCCGGGGTCGAGATAGGGCAGCCGACGCCACTGGGTGAGCATCGGCACGTACGCGCGGAACGCCTCGACCGGGTCAACTCGCCGGTGCGGGCGCAGTTCGGCGGCCACCGGGCCCCAGGCATCGGTGAATTCGGCGTACTGCGCCTCGATCGCCGGGAAGTCCCACCAGGAGCTGACCGCCTCGCGCAGCTCGGCGAAGCCCGCGTACTCGGAGATGAACAGGTGGACGTACGAACTCAGTTCGAGCCGCTCCAGCAGCCGCCGGGCGTCCGGGAGCAGCCGGGCCGGCGCCAGCCAGACGCCCGGCGCCGCGTTGCCGAAGCCGAGCCAGCTGAGCCGCGAGCGCAGCCGGTGGCGGTCGGCCCGCTCGGACTCGGGCACCGAGAAGACCGCGACCACCCAGCCGTCGGCGAGTTCGGCGGGCTCCAGGCTGTGGAAGATCCGGCGGTCGCCCTCGGCGAAGACCGGGCCGATCGCCGGGCCGAGCCGGTAGCCGGTGCCGTCGCGGCGCTCCTGGAGCAGCGTGCCGGCCTTCTTCAGCCGGGAGATCGCCGAGCGGACGGCCGGGCCGTCCACGTCCAGCTCGGCCATCAGCGCGATCAGGTCGGCGATCGAGACCCAGCCGCCGAGCCGGCGGACGAACTCGCCGTAGATCGTGTGGATGAGGGAGCTGGGTCGAGGTCCGCTCTCCGCCATGGTCCTCGCCTCCTCCCCGTCGGCCGGTCCGGATGAATCAGGTGCGGATGAATCAGGTCCGGCTGGATCAAGCTGATCATACCGACGGCCCCGGCAGCGGGGTTTCGGCGTAGACGCCGGAGAGCAGGTGCCCGGCGCCCGGCGCGTGCGCGGGCAGACCGAGCGCGCGCAGCATCTGGTGCACGGTGCAGATCGCCGCCGAGACGACCGGCTTGCCCAGCAGTTGCTCGGCCTCCTCGACGGCGGCGAGCGAGGGCATCTGCACGCAGGCGGAGAGCACCACCGCGTCGGCGTCGGAGTGCGCGAGGCCCTTCGCGATGCCGGGCAGCCTGGCCGGGTCGTGCGCGGCGACCGCGAGGTTGTCGGGTATCTCCAGCGCGGCGTAGTCGAGCACCTGGATGCCCTCGTGACCGAGGTAGTCGACGACCGTGCGGGTCAGCGGGCGCAGGTACGGCGCGACCAGCGTGACCTTCTTCGCGCCGAGCGTGTGCAGGCCGGCCACCAGCGCGCCCGCGCTGGTGACGACGGGCGCGGGCGCGCCGTTCTCGACGGTGCGGGCGTGCAACCGCCGTTCGGCGTCCCGGTGGTAGCCCGGTCCGGTGCTCATCACCGCGACCAGGCAGGCGTAGCCGAGCACATCGACCCGGGCGTCGGAGAGTTCGACGGCGCAGCGGTCGGACTCGGCGTCCATCGCGCGCAGTTGCTCGGGGGTGACCCGGGTCATCCGCATCCGGCTGGAGTGGAACGTGAAGCGCTCGGGGGCGATCGCCTCCCGGGCCCGCAGCAGGGCCGGGACCTCGGTCTCCATGGTGACGTTGGAACTGGGCACGATCTGGCCGATCCGGTACGTGCGCACGGGCGGGTCTCCCCTTCTCGGGACTGGTTGGCGGCGGGACCGGTCAGCGCGCGTCGGTGACGGGGTTGGTGAGCGTGCCGATCCGCTCGATCGTCGCCTCCACCAGGTCGCCGGGCTGGAGGAACTGCGGCGGCACCAGGCCGGCTCCGACGCCCGAGGGCGAGCCGGTGGCGATCACGTCGCCGGGCTCCAGCGTCACGCCGGAGGAGATGTCGGCGATCAGCCGGGCGATGCCGAAGAGCATGTGGCGGGTGTTGGAGTCCTGCTTGGTCTCGCCGTTGACCTTGAGCGACAGGTCGAGGTTCTGCGGGTCGGGGATCTCGTCGGCCGTCACCACCGCCGGGCCGAAAGGCGCGTAGGAGTCCTGGCCCTTGGAGAAGAACCACTGGCCGGAGCGGCGCTGGTCCCGGGCGCTCACGTCGTTGACGATGCTGTAGCCGAACACGTGCTGCCAGGCGTCCTGTTCGGCGACCCGGAACGCGGTCCTGCCGATCACCACGGCCAGTTCGCACTCCCAGTCGAGTTGCTTGGTCAGGTCGGCGTTGTGCAGGATCGGCTGCCCGGGGCCGGTGACGGCGGTCGCCGGCTTGCTGAACAGCACCGGGCGGTCCGGCAGTTCGCGATCGGTGTCGAGGGTGCGGTGCGATTCGGCCACGTGCTCGACGTAGTTGAGACCGACGCCCACGATCTTGCCGGGGCGCAGCGGCGCGCGCAGCGAGACCTCGGCGAGCGGCCGGACGGCGCCCGCCGGGTGATCGCCGGCGTCGAGCAGCGCGCGGGCGGTCGCCAGCGCGGGCTCGCCGGCCCGGATCAGCGCGAGCAGGTCGCCGGGCAGGTCGGCGCCGGCGGCGGCCGCGAGCAGCGCCAGATCGACGACCTCGTCGCCGACCCGGGCGCCGAGCCGCAGATCACCGGCGTCGGCGTCGTTCAGGCAGTACGTGATCAGGTGCACAGCGGGCTCCTTAGGAGAGGACGGGCTGACGGCCGCCGTTGTCGGGGTAGGCCTCCTCCCGGTGGAGGCCGAGCGAGTGCATCACCGGGAAGTCGTTGAACGAGAAGAGGCAGGCGTCCTCGGAGTCGTCGAGGTTCGCGTGCTCGTGCCAGGCCCAGGACGGGACGACGAAGATGTCGCCCTGCTGCCACTCGAAGCGGCGTCCGGCGATCACCGAGACGCCGCGTCCCTTCGCCGCCGTGTAGACCACCGAGCCGGTGTGGCGGTGGGCGAGCGTGGCCTGGCCCGGGCGCAGCAGCTGCAGGTGCGCGGCCATCGTCGGCATCACCGAGCCGCCGGTCACCGGGTTGGTGTACTCCATGATCACGCCGTCGTACGGCGAGCCCTCGGCGGCCCGGGCCAGCTCGCACAGCGCGCGGTAGCTCGGCTCCCAGGGCCAGCCGAGCAGTGGGGAGTACGGGCGGGTCCACTTCTCGACGCCGTACGGCAGTAGGTTGCCGCCGTAGCTGAGCAGCGAGGAGTTGACCACCTTTCCGGGCCGCTGGTAGAGCTCCGGGTGCACCTCGTAGAAGCCCGCGTCGAGCGCGTTGACCAGCGGGATGTCCAGGCCGTCCTGCCAGATCACCGGCTCGTCGGACGCCTCGTTCCCGTGCTCGTGCCAGGTGTTGTTCGGCGTGATGGCGAAGTCGCGCGGGCCGACTTTGAGCTTCTGCCCGTCGATGATCGTCCAGGCGCCGACGCCCTCGTGCACGAAGCGCAGCGCGGCGGCCTGGTGGCGGTGCGCGGTCATCGCCTCGCCCGGCCCCATGATCTGCAGGCCGGTGTACAACAGGCCGACGGCGGAGCTCAGTTCACGGCGGCCCGGGTTGACCAGCATGACCACCCGGCGGCCCGCGTCGTCCGCCCGGACCAGCGGCAGCGCCTTGCGGACCAGCGGGCCCAGGTCCGCGTAACGCCAGAGCATCGGGACCGACTTGGGCTGCGGGTACCAGGGCTCGATCTCGTTCGCCACGGTCCACAGCGCGCCGGCCTCCTGCTTGGCCAGCTCCTCGTAGTAGGCGATCAGTTCGGGGCTGTCGGAGACCCGCGCGCGGCCGAGCCGATCGTCGTCGTAGTCGTGGTCCTTCATGATTCCTCCTCCTGGGACGGGGAGTTCCGGAACACCACCGGGTGGTGTGCGCGGTCGTCGACGTGCAGCCGGAACACGTCGAAGCGGTTGTAGTGGCCGACGATGTCGTGCATCTGCTTCGGCTGGATGCACCTGGCCAGGTCGATCTCGGCGTAGACGATGCCCTCCTCGTCGACCAGCGGCTCGGTGACCGGGCGCCCGTCCGGCCCGAAGACGCCGGACAGCGCGCTGCGCGGCCGGGCGAGCTGCTTGCGCAGCTGCTGGTCCTCACCGGCGATCAGGTCCGCGATCTGCGGCGAGATCGTCGAGCAGGAGACCACCGTGAAGACCTTGCCCTCGAAGCAGTGGGTGGCGGCGCGCAGCGCGATCGCCTCCGCCATGTCGTAGTCCTCGGGCCCGACCGGGAGCGCGATGTAGCAGGCGGCGTGCACGAGTTCACCCTGCGCGAGGAGGGTGAAGCGGGCCAGCGGATTGGTGTTCTCGCCGCAGGCCAGCGCGCCGAGCGGGCCGACCGCCGTGCGGTGCACCCGCAGCGAGCTGCCGTCACCGGGCGTCCAGGTCAGCTTCTCGGCCCAGGTCGGCACGAGTTTGCGGTGCACGCCGAGCAGTTCGCCGTCGGCGCCGATGGTCAGCAGCGTGTTGTAGAGCACGCCGAGGCTGTGCGCCCCGCGCTCGTTGACGCCGATCACCAGCACCACCCCGGCCTGCCGGGCGGCGGCGCGCAGCGCGGCCACCTCCGGGCCGGGGACGTCGATGGACGCGCGCTGGAGGCGCTCGAACCAGGGCGAGCCCTGGACCGGGTTCATCATCCAGTTCCAGTACGGGTATCCGGGCACGAAGACCTCGGGGAAGACGACCAGCGAGGCGCCGTGCGCCGCCGCCTCGCGGATCAGCCCGACGGCCTTGTCGACGGTGGCGGCCGGGTCCAGGTAGACCGGAGCGGCCTGGACGGCGGCCGCGGTGAAGCGGGGTAACTGCTGCATGGAAGCTCCTCAGCAGATCAGGGACTCAGCGGGGTACGGGGTCGGCAAGTGGTGGCACCGGCAGCCAGCGCCGGTGCAGCGGCACCGCGGCCTCGCGCAGCAGCCGCAGCCGCGGCGCGACCCGGTCGGTGCCGGGCCCCGGCGGCTTGCGGCTGCCCGCGAGCCAGGGCTGCGGCCAGCGCGCGCCGGGGCCCGCGTAGCCCTGATCGGCCGCCGCGTGCAGCGTCCAGAACGGGTCGTAGAGCTGGCCCCGGCCGACCGCGACCAGGTCGGCCCGCCCGGCCAGCAGCACCGAGTTGGCATCCTCGTGGCCGGAGATCGCGCCGACCGCGACCGTCACCACCCCGGTGGCGGCGCGCACCAGCTCGGCGAGCGGGGTCTGGTAGCCGCGCCCGTACGGCGGGCGCTGCTCGGCGACCACCTCGCCACTGGAGACGTCCACACCGGCCGCGCCGGCCTCGGCCAGTGCGCGGCAGATCAGTACGGCCTCCGCCTCGGTGGTGCCGCCGGGGGCCCAGTCGCTCGCCGAGATCCGCACCAGGATCGGCCGCTCGGCCGGCCAGCTGGTGCGGACGGCCGCCAGCACCTCCAGCGGCAGCCGCAACCGGTTCGCGAGCGGGCCGCCGTAGCCGTCGGTGCGCCGGTTGGTGAGCGGCGAGAGGAAGCCGGAGATCAGGTGGCCGTGGCCGAACTGGAGCTCCAGCACGTCGAATCCGGCCCGCGCTGCGCGACCGGCCGCGGCCGCGAAGTCCGCGCTGACGGCGGCCAGTTCGGCAGCGCTCGCCTCGCGCGGCGCCGGGCTCGCGGCGTCCCAGGGCAGTGGCGAGGCGGCCAGCGTGGGCCAGCCGCCGGCGGTGAGCGGGCGGCCGATGCCGTCCGGGCCCGGCACGGCGGTCGCGCCGCGCCGCCCGGCATGGGTCAGCTGGATGCCGAGCGGGGTGTCGGCGACCGCGCGCACGGCCGCCACGGTCTCCCGCCAGGCGGCCTCCTGGCGGTCGGTCCACAGGCCCGTGCAGTGCGGGGTCACCCGGCCCTCGGCGCTGACGGCCGTCATGCCGGCGAGCACCAGGGCGGCGCCGCCGAGGGCGTGCGCGGTGAGCTGGGCCCGGTCGAAGGCACTGGGCAGGCCGTCCGTGGCGGTGAAGGTCGCCAACGGCGGCACCACCACCCGGTTGCGCAGCTCCAGCGCCCCGAGCCGCAGCGGCCGGAACATCGGCGGCACTCCCCCGCTGCCACTACTGCATTCGCCGAACGCCGCATCGACCGCGGCCACGAAGCCCGGGTCGCGCGCCCGCAGGTTGGCGTAGCTGACCCGGCGGCTGCGGGTGAGCAGGTTGAACGCGAACTGGTCGGCGCCCTGCCCGGCCCGCCGCCCGACCGCCTCGAACCACTCCAGGCTCGCCTGCGCGGCCCGCTGGGTGGACTCCACCACCGGCCGCCGCTCCGCCTCGTAGGCGGCCAGCGCCGCCTCGATCGAGGGCTGTTCGTGCAGCGCGGCGGCCAGCGCCAGCGCGTCCTCCAGCGCCAGTTTGGTGCCCGAGCCGATCGAGAAGTGCGCGGTGTGCGCGGCGTCACCGAGCAGCACGACGTTGCGGTGCCGCCAACTCGCGTTGCGCACCGTGGTGAAGCGGATCCAGCGGGAGGCGTTCGGGATCAGCCGGTGGCCCTCCAGGTGCTCGGCCAGCAGCTCCTCGCACCGCCGCACGCTCGCCAGATCGCTCTCACCGCGCGCGAACTCCCGCTCTGCCGGAGCCTCGAAACCGGCCCGGCGCCAGGCGTCCTCGGCGACCTCGACGATGAAGGTGGACCGCCGGTCGCTGTAGGGGTAGGCGTGCACCTGGAGCGCACCGAAGTCGCGCTGCTCGACGATGAACGTGAAGGCCTCGAAGACCTTGTCGGTGGCGAGCCACATGTAACGGCAGTGCCGCTCGTCCAGCTGCGGCCGGAACGCCTCGGCACAGCCGGACCGGGTCGCCGAGTGGACCCCGTCGGCGGCGACCACCAGGTCGTACTCGGCGGCGAGTTGATCGGCCGGTGGCGCCGGGGTGCGGTAGCGCACGTCCACCGCCAGCTGCGCGCAGCGCAGTTGCAGGATCTCGCGCAGCCGGTTCCGGTCGAGCGCGGCGAAGCCGTGCCCGCCGCAGGTGCGCACCTCGCCCGCGTAGCGCACGTCGATGTCGCTCCACCGGGCGAACTCGGCAGAGAGCGCGGCGAAGACCTCGGGGTCGGCCTGGGCGATGCCGTCCAGCGTCTCGTCCGAGAAGACCACGCCGAAGCCGAAGCCGTCGTCGCGGCCGTCCCGCTCCCACACCGTGATCTCCCACTGCGGCGCCAACTGCTTGGCCAGCGCGGCGAAGTAGAGCCCGCCCGGGCCCGCGCCGATCACCGCAACCCGGATCGCCCGCCGGCTCGCGCCGCCACCCGTTCGATCACTCATGCGATCACCTCCGGCTGCTGCGGACCCGACTCGCCGAGCACCCGGCGCACGGCCTCGGGCCAGGGCGCGGCGCCCTTCGCGTGCGGGGCCGCGTTCACCACCGACATCCGCCCGGACGCCGCCAGGCCCTGCGGCCCGTGCACGTCGAAGGCGTAGTGCAGCGAGGAGCCACCGACTTCGACCACCCGCAGCTCGGTGCGGACCACATCGCCGAACCAGAGCCGTTCGCGGTAGTCCGCCTCGAAGTGCACCCGCGGGATCCGGCCGAACAGCTCGGCCAGGCCCAGCCGGCGCAGCAGCGCGGCCTCGGCGGCCTCCGCCCAGCGCAGCACGGCGGAGAAGTGGTAGTGGCCCGCCGCATCGGTGTCGGACCACTCCACCCGGCGCTCGACCGCCACGCTGGGCAGTTGCGACGAAGACAGCGACGACGGCTCCGGTGGTTGCTCGGCCGCCTCCGCCGCCAGCCGGCGCAGCGCGCCCCGGTGCAGCTTGCCGGTCGCGGTGCGCGGCAGTTCCGCCACGAACTCGACCGCGCGCGGGTACTTGTACGGCGCTATGGTCCCTTTGACGTGCTCCTGGAGCGCCCGCACGGTCTCCGGCCCGGCCGCCGCGCCCTCGCGCAGCACCACGTAGGCCTTGACGATCGTGCCGCGCCGCTCGTCGGGCGCGCCGACCACCGCGCAGTCGGCGACGTCGGGGTGCTCGGCCAGCACCTGCTCGACCTCCGGCCCGGCGATGTTGTAACCGGCCGAGACGATCATGTCGTCATTGCGCGCCTGGTACCAGAAGTAGCCGTCCCCGTCCCGGACGTACGTGTCACCGGTGAGGTTCCAGCCGTCGCGCACGTAGCCGCGCTGGCGCTCGTCGCGCAGGTAGCGGCAGCCGGTCGGGCCCTTGACGGCGAGCAGGCCGGGCGTCCCGTCCGGCACGGCGGCGCCGTGCTCGTCGAGGACGGCGGCCTGGTAACCCGGGACGGGCCGGCCGGTGGCGCCGGGGCGGATGTCGCCGTCGGCGGCGGAGATGAAGACGTGCAGCATCTCGGTCGCGCCGATGCCGTCGATCAGCCGCTGCCCGGTGGCCGCGTGGAACGCCTCCCAGACGGTGGCCGGCAGATGCTCACCGGCCGAGACGCAGCGCCGCACGCCGCCCAGTCGGTCGGCCAGCCCGGCGGCCAGGATCGCCCGGTAGGCGGTCGGCGCGGTGAACAGCACGCTCACGTCGTGCCGCGCGACCTGCTCGGCGAGCTCCTCGGGCGTGGCCTGCTCCAGCAGCAGCGCGGCGGCGCCGACCCGCAGCGGGAAGACCAGCAGCCCGCCGAGGCCGAAGGTGAAGGCGAGCGGCGGCGTACCGGCGAAGAGGTCCTGCTCGGTCGGCTGCAGCAGGTGCCGGGAGAAGGGCTTGCAGAGAAGTAACCCGTGGCTTCCGGTGTTCTGGCTCGTTGATGTGCTATGAGAACATCGCGGGAGCAGCAGGCTTTGCTGCAGGCCAAGTTCGAGGCGATCATGCCGCACCTGGACGAGCGGCAGCGGCGGTTGCTGCTGGGTGCGGAGGCCCGGTCGATCGGGCATGGCGGGATCAGGCACGTCGCCCGTGCCGCCGGGGTGCGTGAGGCGACCGTGTCCGCCGGGGTGGACGAGTTGGAGTCCGGCGAGCCGCCGCTGGGCCGGGTGCGGAGGCCGGGCGGCGGCCGCAAGCGCGCCGTCGACCTGGAACCCGCCCTGCGAACCGCACTGTTGGCGCTGGTCGAGCCCGACGAGCGCGGCGATCCGATGTCCCCGCTGCGCTGGACCACCAAGTCCACCCGCCACCTCGCCGACCGGCTCACCCGCCAGGGGTACCGGATCTCGGCGGACACGGTCGGGGACCTGCTGCGCGAGGAGGGCTTCAGCCTCCAGGGCAACGCCAAGACCATCGAGGGTCGCCAACATCCCGACCGGGACGGCCAGTTCCGCTACATCAACGAACAGGCCAAGGCTCACCAGGCGGGTGGCGACCCGGTGGTCAGCGTGGACACGAAGAAGAAAGAGCTCGTCGGCCCCTACAAGAACGGCGGCCGGGAGTGGGAGCGCGCAGGCCACCCGGTCGCGGTCTCCACCCATGACTTCCCCGACAAGGAACTGGGCAAGGCGATCCCGTACGGCATCTACGACTTGGCCGCGAACACCGGCTGGGTGAACGTGGGCACCGACCACGACACCGCCGCGTTCGCGGTCGAATCGATCAGGCGATGGTGGCGCGGCGCCGGGCACACCGCCTACCCCGGTGCCCGGCGCCTGCTGGTCACCGCGGACGCCGGCGGCTCCAACGGCTACCGCACCCGTGCCTGGAAGGCCGAACTCGCTGCCCTCGCCGTGGAGACCGGCCTGATCATCACTGTGTGTCATTTTCCGCCGGGTACATCTAAATGGAACAGGGTCGAACACCGGCTGTTCTCCCACATCACCATGAACTGGCGCGGCAGGCCCCTGAGCAGCCACGAGGTCATCGTGAACAGCATCGCCGCAACGACCACCCGCACCGGTCTGACCGTCCACGCCGAACTCGACACGGCCACCTACCCCACCGGTGTGACGGTCGGCGACCGGCAGATGGACGCCCTGCCCCTGGACCGCCACGACTGGCACGGCGAGTGGAACTACTCCCTGCGGCCCGAGGAATACGCCCAGGTCAGCGATGCCCCCGACCCGTTCGACCAACCCAGCCCCGACCTCGCCTGGCTCTGCCACCCGATCCTGACCGGCCTACCCGCACCCGAGTGGGACGCCCTGATCACCACGCTCACGTCCCTCCACGACACCCAGCGCGAGGGCCAACTCGACAAGCGGCGCGGCCACCGGCCCCGCGTCAAGGGCGACGGCACCACCGGCCGGCGACCGGTTCTCACCCTGGCCGACCGCCTCCTGGCCGTTCTGCTCCACCAGCGGCTCGGTCTCCCGCAGGTCGCCGTGGCCCGGCTCTTCTGTGTCACACCCGAGACCGTCAACCGCCGCATCCGCGACGTCCGCAACCTCCTCCAGGCCGCAGGCCACACCATCGAGCCTGCCGGAGCCCAACTGTCCGACCTGGACGCCCTCTACAAGCTCGCCACGACCCAAGGCATCACTCTTCCGGCAGAGATCAAGACTGCGAGTTGATGATCTGCAAGCCC
>NZ_JBWXUE010000057.1:9562-33133 GCF_057158765.1 Kitasatospora sp. NEAU-69 | reverse complement strand
TTCGAGCCGTTGGCGGGGCCGGTGCCGGTCGCCCTCGACGCGCTCGCGTACGTCATCTTCACCTCCGGCTCCACCGGAGAACCCAAAGGCGTCGAAGTCACCCACCAAGCCGCCATGAACACCATCACCGACATCAACCGCCGCTACCACGTCGGCCCCCACGACCGCCTCCTCGCCCTCTCCGCCCTCGACTTCGACCTCTCCGTCTACGACATCTTCGCCACCCTCACCACCGGCGCCACCCTCATCCTCATCAACGAAAACGAACGCCGAGACCCCGAACGCTGGATCCACCACGCCAACACCCACCAGGCCACCATCTGGAACAGCGTCCCCATGCTCCTCGACATGCTCCTCACCACCACCCAAACCACCCCCCTCACCGCCCCCCTACGCCTCGCCCTCCTCTCCGGCGACTGGATCGGCCTCGACCTCCACCCCCGCCTCACCCGAACCCACCCCCACTGCCGACTCATCGCACTCGGCGGCGCCACCGAAGCCGGCATCTGGTCCAACCACTGGGAAACCACCCACATCCCCCACCACTGGACCTCCATCCCCTACGGCCACCCCCTCACCAACCAGCAATACCGCATCACCGACACCCACGGACACGACCGCCCCGACCACGTCCCCGGCGAACTCTGGATCAGCGGCCACAGCCTCGCCACCGGCTACCGCAACCAACCCCACCACACCACAACCAAATTCACCCACCACACCGACGGCACCCGCTGGTACCACACCGGCGACCTCGGCCGATACTGGCCCAACGGCACCATCGAATTCCTCGGCCGCACCGACCACCAACTCAAAATCAACGGCCACCGCACCGAACCCACCGAAATCGAAACCACCCTCGAAACCCACCCAGCAGTACGCCGGGCGATCGTGACCGTCAGCAAGGACGGGCCGCGCCCGCGGCTGCTGGCCCACGCCGTCCCGGCCGACCGCTCGGTCACGCCCGAGGAGCTGCTCGCCTTCCTGCGCGGCCAACTGCCCAGGCACGCCGTGCCGGCGGCCGTGCTGCTGCGCGACGAGCTCCCGCTGACCGCGAACGGCAAGGTCGACCGGGCGGCGCTGCTCGCCTCGGCGCCCGCCGCCGTGGCGAGCAACGGCGGAACCGCACCGCGCACGCCCGTCGAGGAGTTGGTGAGCGAGATCTGGGCCGAGGTCCTGGCGGTGCCACAACCGCCCTGTGAGAGCGACTTCTTCGCGCTCGGCGGCGACTCGCTGCTCGCCACCAAGGTGGTGGCCCGGCTGCGCGCGGCCGGCGTGGCCGGTGCCGAGATCAGTGCGCTCTTCGCCACCCCGGTCCTCGCGGACTTCGCCGCCGCGCTGACCGCCGGCCCGACGCCGGAACAACTGCCGTGCCTCACCGCCGACCCGGCCGCGCGCCACCTCCCGTTCCCGCCGACCGAACTGCAGCGCGCGTACTGGGTCGGCCGGTCGCCGGGGTTCACGCTCGGCGGCGTCGGCTCGTACTACTACTGCGAGTTCGACGAGACCGACTTCGATCCGGGCCGCCTCGAAGCCGCCTGGAACCGGTTGATCGACCGTCACGAGATGCTCCGCGTGGTCTTCGACGAGGACGGCAGCCAGCGGATCCTCGCCGAACGGCCCCGGCTGACCGTCCCCCTGATCGACGCCCCCGAGGTCGAAGGCCCCGAAGCCGAAGGCCCAGCGGTGGAGGCCGCGTTGGCGGCGCTGCGCGAGGAGATGTCGCACCAGGTCCTCGACCCGTCCAGCTGGCCGCTCTTCGACGTCCGCGCCGTCCGGTACGGCGCCGGCCGGGCCCGGGTCGGCATCGGCCTGGACTACCTGCTCGTCGACGGGCTGAGCATGATGATCCTCTTCGCCGAGCTGGAGCTGCTCTACCGCGATCCCGAGGCCGAACTGCCGCCGCTGGGCGTCTCGTTCCGCGACTACGTCACTCAGGTCGAGCCCACCGCGGCCGAAGCGCAGCGGTCGCAGGGCTACTGGCGGCGGCGGATCCCCGAGTTGCCACCACCGCCCGCGCTGCCGCTCGCCATCGACCCCGCACTCGTCACGCGGCCGCGCTTCGTCCGCCGCGAGAGCCGGCTCGCGCCCGCCCGCTGGCAGGCGCTCCAGGAGCGTGCCCGCCGGCACGGCTGCACGCCCTCGGCGGTGCTGCTGGCCTGCTACGCGGAGGTGCTGGGCACCTGGAGTGCCCGCCGCGAGCTCACTCTGGCCCTCACGCTCTTCGACCGGCGTGACGTCCACCCCGACATCGACCGGGTGCTCGGCGACTTCACCTCGCTGTTGCCGGTGGCGCACGAGCCGGTGCCCGCGGAGCCGTTCGGGCAGCGGGTCCGCCGCCTGCAGGAACAGCTCTGGCGCGACCTCGACCACCGCGGCGCGCCCGTGCTGGGGCTGCTGCGCGAAGCGGCCGGGCAGGACGGCGGCGGCGAGGCGGCGCTGCCGGTCGTCTTCACCAGCGCGCTCGGCGTGGCCGACACGCTCAGCGACGGCCTGCGCCGTCCAGTCTGGGCCGTCTCGCAGACGCCCCAAGTCTGGCTGGACGAACAGGTGATGGTGCGCGACGGCGGTCTGCTGATCACCTGGGACGCGGTAGCGGAGCTGTTCCCCGAGGGCGTGCTCGACGCGATGTTCGCCGCCCACGGCGAACTGCTCGACTGGGTCTGCCAGGCCGACTGGTCGGCGCCGGTGCCCGAGCTACTGCCCGCCGAGCAGCGCGCGGTGCGGGCCGCCGTCAACGCGACCGCCGGGCCACTGCCGCAACAGCCGCTGCACGCGGGCTTCTTCACCCTGGCGGCGGCTGAGCCGGACCGGACGGCCTGCCTCTGGGAGGGCGGGCGGCTCAGTTACGCGGAGTTGGCCGAGCGCGCGCTGCGGGTCGCCGCGATGCTGGTCGCCGACGGCGTCCGACCCGGTGACCTGGTGGCGGTGACGCTGCCCCGGGGGCCCGGTCAACTCGCGGCCGTGCTGGGCGTGCTGGCGGCCGGCGCCGGCTACCTGCCGATCGGGCCCGATCAGCCGGCGATCCGGCGCGAGCGGATGCTCTCCGCCGCCGGCGTCCGGCTGGCGATCACCCGGGAGGACGCCGCCGACGGGTTCGAGCCGTTGGCGGGGCCGGTGCCGGTCGCCCTCGACGCGCTCGCGTACGTCATCTTCACCTCCGGCTCCACCGGAGAACCCAAAGGCGTCGAAGTCACCCACCAAGCCGCCATGAACACCATCACCGACATCAACCGCCGCTACCACGTCGGCCCCCACGACCGCCTCCTCGCCCTCTCCGCCCTCGACTTCGACCTCTCCGTCTACGACATCTTCGCCACCCTCACCACCGGCGCCACCCTCATCCTCATCAACGAAAACGAACGCCGAGACCCCGAACGCTGGATCCACCACGCCAACACCCACCAGGCCACCATCTGGAACAGCGTCCCCATGCTCCTCGACATGCTCCTCACCACCACCCAAACCACCCCCCTCACCGCCCCCCTACGCCTCGCCCTCCTCTCCGGCGACTGGATCGGCCTCGACCTCCACCCCCGCCTCACCCGAACCCACCCCCACTGCCGACTCATCGCACTCGGCGGCGCCACCGAAGCCGGCATCTGGTCCAACCACTGGGAAACCACCCACATCCCCCACCACTGGACCTCCATCCCCTACGGCCACCCCCTCACCAACCAGCAATACCGCATCACCGACACCCACGGACACGACCGCCCCGACCACGTCCCCGGCGAACTCTGGATCAGCGGCCACAGCCTCGCCACCGGCTACCGCAACCAACCCCACCACACCACAACCAAATTCACCCACCACACCGACGGCACCCGCTGGTACCACACCGGCGACCTCGGCCGATACTGGCCCAACGGCACCATCGAATTCCTCGGCCGCACCGACCACCAACTCAAAATCAACGGCCACCGCACCGAACCCACCGAAATCGAAACCACCCTCGAAACCCACCCAGCAGTACGGCAGGCCGTGGTGGTCCCGGTCGGCGAGCGCGGCCGCTACCGCCTGCACGCGTTCGTGACCACGGTCCGGCCCGCCCCGCAGCCGGGGGAGCAACAGCCCGCCGAGCTCCAGCCCGCCGAGCTCCAGCCGGCTGAGCTCCAGGCGTTCGTGGCCGACCGGTTGCCGCCGCATGCCCGTCCGTCCGGCTACACCCTGCTCGACGCGCTCCCGCTCACGCCCAACGGCAAGCTCGACCGGGCGGCGCTGAAGCCACCGGCGGCCGACGCCGAGGCCACCGGAGCGGCCACCGAGGCCCCCCGCGGCCCGACCGAGACAGCGCTCGCCGCGCTGTGGGGAGGGCTGTTGGGGCGGGCCACCGTGCCGCGCGACGTCACCTTCTTCGCGCTCGGCGGCGACAGCCTGCAGGCCACCCGGCTGGTCCAGCGGCTGCGCGCCGAGTTCGGCTGCGACATCTCCCTGCGCCAACTGCTCGGCGAGCCGACGATCGCGGGACTCAGCAAGCTCATCGAGCGCCAACACCTCGACACCGAGGCCGAAGACACCGAGGAAGGCACGCTTTGAACAGCGCAGGGTCGAACAGTGGAGCGGACGCCTTGATGGCCGGCGAGCTCATCGAAGAGCTGCACAACGTCGGCGTGCGGCTGTGGGAGGAGGACGGCCTGCTGCGCTACCGGGCACCCCGCCAGGTGATGACCGCGACCCGGCTGGAACAGCTGAAGCAGCACAAGCAGGCCGTCCTCGCCGAACTGCGCCGCGCCGCGGCCGCACCACAGCTGACGGCCGATCCGGCGGGCCGGTACGAGCCGTTCCCGCTCACCGACGTCCAGTCCTCGTAC
The DNA here is from genome assembly GCF_057158765.1 of Kitasatospora sp. NEAU-69. Lineage (NCBI taxonomy): Bacteria > Bacillati > Actinomycetota > Actinomycetes > Kitasatosporales > Streptomycetaceae > Kitasatospora > Kitasatospora sp. NEAU-69. The sequence continues at coordinate 28,319 of NZ_JBWXUE010000057.1, read as the reverse complement.
CTGCTCGGGCGCAGCGCCGCGTACGAGTACGGCGGGATCGGCTGCCAGGCATACCTGGAGGTCCGGTTCCCGCGCTTCGAGCCGAGCCGAGTGCGGGCGGCCTGGCGGGAGTTGGTGGATCGGCACGACGCGCTGCGGACCATCGTGCACGCCGACGGCTACCAGCAGGTGCAGCGCCGGGTGCCCGAGCAGCAGATCGCGATCACCGATCTGCGGGGTGCGCCCGAGGCGGAGTGCCGCGCGGCGGTCGAGCGCGCCCGCCGCGAGCTGACCGCGTGCGAGTTCCGCCCGGAGCAGTGGCCGCTGAACGAACTTCGGGTCACCGCAAGCGATGCGGACGTGGTCGTGCACCTCGCGATCGACCTGCTGATCTGCGACTACGCGAGCGTTCAGCTACTGCTCGGCGAGCTGGAGCAGCTCTGCCTGCGTCCCGAGGACCCGCTGCCGGCGCTGGAGATCCGCCACCGCGACTACCTGACGGCCGAACGCGGCCTGCGCGACGACCGGTTCGAGCGCGACCGCGCGTACTGGTGGAGCCGACTGGACGCGGACAGCGCGGATGCCGTGGACGGCGCGGACGGGCCGGCGGGCGCGGACGGCGCGGCGGCGCCGCTGGCTCCCGCCCCGGCGCTGCCGCTGCGCGCGCAGGGCGGGGCGCCTGCTGAGGGAGCCCCGCTCTTCGACCGCCTGCAGTCCCAACTGCCCGCCGCCGCCTGGCAGCAGCTGCGCAGCCGGGCCGCCACACACGGCGTCACCCCGACCGTCGCGCTGCTCGCCGCCTACGCGGAGGTGATCGGCCGGTGGAGCGGGCAGTCCGCGTTCACGCTGGACCTGCCGATGTTCAACCGGCTTCCGCTGCATCCCGAAGTCGGCCGCTTGGTCGGTGACTTCACCTCGGTCGAGCTGCTGAGCGTGGACTGGTCGGACGGCGGCCCGTTCGCCGCCCGCGCAGCAGCGGTGCAGGCCCGGTTGTGGCAGGACCTGGACCACCGGATGTGCTCCGGCGTCGAGGTGCTGCGCGAACTCGGCCGCCGCCGTGGCCACCGGGCGGCGCTGATGCCGGTGGTGTTCACCAGCACCGTCGGGCTCGGCGACGGCCGAGAGACCGACGGCGCGAGCAGTGACGGCGCGAGTGGTGCTGGCGCGAGCGACGCCGGGGAACTGCCGCGCCTGCACGCCGGCGAGATCGTCCTGGGGTCCAGCCGGACCCCGCAGGTGTGGATCGACTGCCAGGTGATGGAGGACCGGGACGCGCTGCTGCTCGGCTGGGACGTGCGCCGCGAGGTGTTCCCCGAGGGACTGGCCGAGGAGGCGTTCGCCGCGTTCGCCGACGCGGTGCACCGGCTGGCCGGCTCCGACGCGGCCTGGGCACTGCCGACGGTCGTCGAGCTGCCCGCCGCCCAGCGCGAGCGCCGCGAGCGGATCAACGCGACGGCACGGCCACAGGCGGCGCCCGCCCGGCTGCTGCACGAGGGCGTGCTCACCCAGGCACTCGCGACGCCGGAGCGGATCGCCGTGATCTCCGGCGAGACGACGCTGACGTATCGTCAATTGCTTGACCAGGCAGTAGCGGTAGCCGACTCGCTGGCCGCCCACGGCGACCCGGCCGGGCGGCTCGTCGCCATCGTGATGGACAAGGGCTGGGAGCAGGTGGCCGCCGCCCTCGGGGTCCTGCTGGCCGGCGCGGCCTACCTCCCGGTCGACACCGACCAGCCGCCGGCCCGGCGCGCTGCCGTCCTGGCGGACGCCGGGGCCAGTGCGGTGCTCACCCAGCCGTGGCTCGCCATCGACCCGCCGGCGCCGGGCGTCCCCGTGCTGACCGTCGCGAACACGGCGGCGACGGCGGCCACGGCGGCCACGGGCGACGCCGTACGCGAGCTGCCCGAACCCCGGGCCACCCCGGACGACCTGGCCTACGTGATCTACACCTCCGGCTCGACCGGAACGCCCAAGGGCGTGATGGTCAGCCACCAGGCAGCCTGGAACACCGTCGCCGAGATCAACGAGCGCTTCGGCGTCGGCCCGCAGGACCGGGTGCTCGGCCTGGCCGGTCTCGGCTTCGACCTCTCGGTGTACGACCTCTTCGGGCCGCTCGCCCGCGGCGGCTGCCTGGTGCTGCCCGATGCGGAGCGGCGCGCCGACCCCGCACACTGGGCCGAACTGATCGACCGCCACCGCGTCACGCTCTGGAACTCCGTGCCGGCCCAGCTCCAGATGCTCGAGAGCTACCTGCTCGCCGGACCCAGCGCCACCGGGACCAGCGCCACCGACCCGAGCGCTGCCGGCCCGAGCGACCTGCCGTCGCTGCGCCTCGCGCTGCTCTCCGGCGACTGGATCCCCGTCCCGCTGGCCCGGCGGATCGGCGAGCGGCTGCCCGGTTGCGAGCTGATCGGCCTCGGTGGCGCCACCGAGGCGGCCATCTGGTCGATCGTCCACCCGATCGACCCGCGGCGCCTGACCGGCCCGAGCGTCCCGTACGGCACGCCGCTGGCCGGCCAGGGCTGGCACGTCCTGAACGCCCACCGGCAGGACTGCCCGGACCTGGTGCCGGGCGAGCTGTACATCACCGGCGCCGGCCTGGCGCTCGGCTATCTCGGGGACGCGGCGCGGACCGCCGAGCGGTTCGTCAACCACCCCCGCACCGGTGAGCGGATGTACCGCACCGGCGACCTCGGCCGCTACCTGCCGGACGGCGAGATCGAACTGCTCGGCCGGATCGACGACCAGGTGAAGATCCGCGGCCACCGGGTCGAACCCGCCGAGCTCGCCGCGGCCGCCGAGACCCACCCGGCGGTGGCCTCGGCGGTGGCGCTGGTGACGGGTGACGATCCCACCGCCCGCAAGCTGGCCGCCTTCGCCACCACCGTGCCCGCCGAACTCCCGCTCACCGAGGCCGACTCGGCCGCGCTCGCCACCGCGGCCGCGACCGGGGCGGCGATCAGCGCGGCGGTCGATCCTGGGCTGCTCAGCACCTTCCTGGCACTCGCCGACGAGGTCGCGCTGGCCGCCATCGGCCGCACGCTGCGTGCAGCCGGCCTGTTCGCCGGTCCGGATGCCGCGCACACCGTCGAGGAGGTCGCCGCCGCGCTGGGTGCCCACACCCGGCACACCCGGGCGGTCCGCCGCTGGCTGCGCGCACTGACCGGCGCCGGCCGGCTGCGGCACGACCCGGCCACCGGCCGGTTCGCCGGACTCCCCGCCGACGATCCGGTGGACCCGGCGCAGGGCTGGCGGCAGTTGGAGGAGCTCGGGCGGCAGCTGGACTACGGCACCGACCTGCTGCGCCTGGTGCGGACCAGCAGCGAGCACCTGCCCGAGCTGCTGCGCGGCGAGGAGGACCCGCTGGCGCTGCTCTTCCCGCAGGGCAACCTCGACGTGGCCGAGGCCGCCTACCGCGACAACCTGGTCAGCCGCTCGCTGAACCGGGTGGCCGTCGCCGGGCTGCGCGAACTCGCCGCCGGGCAGCGCCAGTCCGGGCCGGAGCGGTCCGGGCCGGCGCGGTCCGGGCCGCTGCGCGTGCTGGAAGTCGGCGCCGGGGTCGGCGGCACCAGCATCGACCTGATCCCGGCGCTCGCCGAGTTCGAGGTGGACTACCTCTTCACCGACATCTCGCAGTTCTTCCTCGGCGAGGCACGGCAGCGCTTCGAACAGTACCCGTGGGTGCGCTACGGCCTCTTCGACGTCAACGAGGACGCCGCCGCACAGGGCCTGGCGGCGAACTCCTTCGACGTCGTGCTCTGCGCCAACGTCCTGCACAACTCCAGGGACGCGGCCGTCTCGCTCCGCCGGCTGCGCGAACTGATCGCGCCGGGCGGCTGGTTGGTGTTCATGGAGGCGACTCTTGAGCGGCACCCGCTGCTCGTCTCGATGGAGTTCATCGACGGGCTCAGCGGTGGCTTCGCCGACGTCCGACAGGCCGCCGACCAGACCTTCCTGACGAACCATCAGTGGATGCGGCTGCTGAGCGAGGCAGGGGCGGAGGTACCGCTCTGCTTCCCCGCGACGGACGACGTGCTCTCGCTCGCCGGACAGCAGATCTTCTTCGCCCGTCCGAAGACCGACCGGGCCGCGCTCGACCGGGACGAGCTGAGCCGCCATCTGGCCGAACGGCTGCCCGACTACCTGCTGCCCGCACACCTGGAGATCCTGGACGAGCTGCCGCTCACCGCGAACGGCAAGATCGACCGCGCCCGGCTGCGCCGCCGGCTGCCCGAACCCGGCCGGCTCGACGCGGGCACACCCGTCTCGGCGCAGCCGGTGGACGAGCTGGAACGCCGGATCGCCGCGCTCTGGGCCCAGGTGCTGGAGCGCCCGGAGGTCGGCCGGGACGACGACTTCTTCCAACTCGGCGGCGACTCCCTGCTGGTGGCCCGACTGGTCGGCCGGCTGCGGGAGGCGGAACCGGCGGCGGCCGGCATCGAGTGGGAGCACCTGCTGCGGCAGATGCTCCAGCGGCCGACGGTCGCGGCACTCGCCGGCTACCTGCGCGGTGCGGCGACGCGCGGCGACCGGATCCCGCAGCCCAGGGCGGACGACGGCCCGGTCACGCCGGTGCCGCTGGTGAGCGGCCCCGTCGACGGCCCGGTCACCGTGCTGGTGCACGACGGCAGCGGCACGCTGCTGCCGTACCAGGCGCTGCTGGACGAGTACCGCCGGCGCCCGGCCGCCGGACCGCTGGTCGGCCTCGAAGCGGGCTCACCCGAGCGGTACCTCGACTCGGACCCGGCCCTGCTGATCACCCGCCTCGGCGGCGAGTACGCGCAGACGCTGCTGGCCGGCGGCGCGCGCCGATTCCGGGTGGTCGGCTACTGCATGGGCGGTCTGATCGCCACCGAGGTCGCCCGGGCGCTTGCCGAGGCCGGTGCCGAGGTGGCGGACCTGACCGTGATCAGCTGCTACCGGCCGCCGTTCGAGGTGCACGACGAACTGCTCGCCGAGTACACCTTCGCGCTCTCGCTCGGCCTCGACCCCGGCACGGTCGGGTTCCCGGCCGACGGGGCTGCGCTCGGCGACGCGATCGACGCGGTGCTCGCGGCCACCCCCGGCCGGCTGGGGGCCGGTGCGCTGGCCGCGCTGGACGGACCGTTCGACAAGGTCGCGCAGTGCTTCCGGGAGCTGGCCGCCCGGCGGCCCGAGGAGCGCCTGGCCGCCCTCGCGCAGGCCGCCGAGCTGCTGACCGGGCCGCTGGACCTGGCCCAACTCACCCGGCAGTACCGGATCTTCCGGCACAGCCTGTTCGCGGTGACCAGGCACCGGGCGCAGCCGTACGTCGGCGACCTCACGTTCCTGCGGCACACCGGGGAGTACGGGTTCCTGCCCGGGCTCCAGGAGGACATGAGCGCCTACTGGCAGGGGATCTGCCTCGGCGAGCTGCGGATCCAGGACATCGAGGGCGACCACTTCAGCTGCATCGCCGGGCCGCGCGCGGCAGTTGTGCGCGGCCTGCTGGACGCGGACGTGCTCGACGGCGCCGGGTTCGACGGCGATGGGCCCAACGGCGCTGGGCTCAACGGTGATGGCCGATGACGGGCGGCTGCGGCTGCGGGCTCTGCGACTGGGAGGCGCCCGGCCGCGCTCTGGTCGGCGTGCTCGGCGCCTCCGGCGCGGTCGGCCGGGCGGCAGTCCGGGCGCTGCGTGAACTCGGCGTCGGCGACCTGCGGTTGGGGGCCCGGCGGCCGGAGGCGCTGGCGGCGGCCGCCGCCGATCAGCCCGGCGGCCCGGCCGAGTTGTGGGCCGTCGACCTCGACCGGCCCGACCGGCTGCGGGAGTTCTGCACGGGCTGCACGGTCGTGCTGAACTGCGCGGGGCCGTCGTACCTGGTGCGCGGCCGGGTGGCCCGGGCCGCCCTGGCCGCCGGGGCCGACTACGTGGACGTCGCGGGCGACGATCCGGCGCACGCCGAGCTGGCCGGGCTGGACCTGGCCGCGCTCGGGCGCAGCGCGGTGCTCTCCGCGGGCATGCTGCCGGGGCTGTCCGGGCTGCTGCCCCGGTGGCTGCTCGGGCAGCAGCCCGGCGCCGCCGGCGAGAGCGGTGCTGCGGGGGCCGGTGGTCGGCTGGCGGTGTGGACCGGCGGGCTGGAGCGGTGCAGCCGCACGGTCGCGGCCGATCTGGTGCTCTCGCTGGGCGCCGACGCCCCCGCCAACGCGGACCCCCGTGCGGACCCCGGCGCGGCCGAGCCCGTCCAGCCGTACGGCGAGTCGCTGGCCGCCTGGCGGCACGGCCGCCGGGTCAGCCGGGCGCTGCGCGCCCAGGACGAGGTGGAACTGCCGTTCTTCCCCGGCACGGTGGCGGTGCAGCCCTATCTGAGCACCGAGGCGCAGCGGCTGGCCCAGGCGCTCGGCCTGGCCGAGCTCGACTGGTTCAACGTGTTCCCCGGCCGCCGGGTCCGGGAGGTGCTCGGCGCGCTCGGCGGCGCCGGCCGCTCGCTCGACGCGGCCGCCGAGCGGCTGGTCAGGGCCTGCGAACTGGACCTGGTCGGCCGCCGGCCGTACTACCGCATGGTGTTCGCGTACCAGCCGGCCGCCGCCGGCGCCGACACCACCGTCACCGCGACGCTCGGCACCACCGACAGCTACCGGGTCACCGCGACGGTCGGCGCACTGGGCGTCGCCTCGACGCTGGCCGGACGGGTGCCACCGGGACTGCACTACGCGGCCGAGGTGCTCTCCCCCACCGAGGTGGTCCACCTGCTCGGCTCGACCCCCGGCGTCACGCTCGACGTCTCCCGCGCGCCGCTCGGCCTCACCACCGTGGTCGGCGCGCTGTGACCGCCGCCGGCGCGGGCACCGGACCGCTGCGCGAGCCACTGCGCAAGCCGCTGCGAACCGTCGTCTGCGGCACCGTCTTCGGCCGGTTCTACCTGGAGGCGCTGCGCACCGGCCCGCCCGGCTTCGAGCTGGCCGGTGTGTTGGCCAACGGCAGCCGGCGCTCGCGCGACTGCGCGGCCGAGTACGGCGTGCCGTACTACACCCGGGTCGACGAGCTGCCGCCGGACGTCCGGGCCGCCTGTGTGGTGGTCCGCTCGGCGGTGGCCGGCGGCCCCGGCGGCGAGTTGGCCCGGGCGCTGCTGGCGCGCGGGGTGCACGTGCTCCAGGAGCAGCCGGCCCATCCGGACGAGGTGGCGCACTGCCTGCGCTCGGCGCGGGCGCACGGCGTGCAGTACCAGCTCAACTCGTTCTATCCGCACGTGGCCCCGGTCCGGCGCTTCCTCGCCGCGGCGCGGGCGTTGCGCGCGCAGGGCGGCTTCCGATACGTGGACGGCGCGTGTTCGAGTCAGGTGCTGCTGCCGTTGCTGGACATCCTCGGCCGGGCGCTGGGCGGGCTCGGTCCGTGGGCCTTCACCGATCCGGCGCCGGTCGCTGACGTGCGGGCCGCGACCGGGGCCCCGGTGCCGTTCCGGCTGCTGCACGGGGTGATCGCCGGGGTGCCGCTGACCCTGCGGGTGCAGAACCAGCTCGACCCGCGCGATCCCGACAACCACGCCCACCTGCTGCACCGGGTCACGCTCGGCACCGACGCCGGTACCCTGACGCTCGCCGACACCCACGGCCCGGTGCTCTGGAGCCCCCGGCTGCACGTGGCGCGCGCCCCGGGCGGGCGCCTCGAACTGGACGGCCCGGACACCGCGCACCTGGACCAGCCGACCACCACCGTCCTCGGCGCGGAGCCGCCGCAGCCGTTCCGGCAGACCTTCGCGACGCTCTGGCCGGACGCCGTCCGCCAGGCGCTCGGCGAACTGCGCGCGGCGATCCTGGACGACGGCCTGCGGGTGCGGCGCGGCCAGTACTCGCTGACGGTCAGCCGGATGTGGCTGGAGCTGACCGACCGGCTGGGGCGGCCCGAGCTGATCGAGGGCGCGCACGCACAGCCCGTCCACCCATCCGACCTGACCGACCTGACCGATCTGACTGCGGAGATGCCGGTATGACGAATCCCTGGCTGCGCTGCTACCAGCCCCGGCCGGAGGCCGCCGTGCGCCTGGTCTGCTTCCCGCACGCGGGCGGCGGCGCGGGCGCCTTCCGCGGCTGGCCGGCGCTGCTGCCGCCGTGGATCGAGCTGACGGCCGTGCAGTATCCCGGCCGGGAGGACCGGTTCACCGAGCCGCCGGCCACCGACCTGACCGCGATGGCCGAGACGCTCAGCCGTGCGCTGGCGCCCCTCGACGACCGGCCGCTCGCCCTCTTCGGGCACAGTATGGGAGCTGCCGTCGCCCATGAGGTGGCCTTGCGGCTGCCGGCACCCGGGCCCGTCCGGCTGATCGTCTCGGCCCGCGAACCGGTCGAGCACCTGATGACCGGCACGGTGCACCTGGGCGGCGACGAGGTGCTGCGGGCCGAGCTCGCCCGGCTCGGCGGCACCAGCCGGCTGCTCTTCGAGGACGCCGAGTTGTGGCAGCTGATCGCGCCCGTGATCCGGGCCGACTACCGGCTCATCGAGACCTACCGCCCGACCCTCGGCCGCACCCTGGACTGTCCGGTGACGGCGTTCACCGCACTGGCGGACACCGAACTCACCGTCGCCCAGGCCCGCGACTGGGCCCACGCGACCACCGGCGGCTTCACCCTGCGGACCTTCCCCGGCGACCACTTCTACCTCGTCCCGTACCGGGACCAGGTGCTCGCGGCCCTCGCCGACGCGCTGCTCCCGGCAGTGCCCGCCTACCGCCTTTGAACACCTTGACGAACGTCTTTACGAACACCTCTACCAACGGAGACACCACCCCCGTGATCGACTACTACTCCCCGACCGCCGAGTTCTACGACCTGGTCGGCGTGCAGCGCTGGACGCAGAGCGACCCGCTGCTCGCCACGGCGCTCACCGGCACCGACACCGGCCACGGCCCAGTGCTGGACCTCGGCGCCGGCACCGGCCGGGCCACCCAGGTGATCGCCCGGACGCTGCCCGAGGCGCGGATCCTGGCCGTCGAGCCGTCCCCCGCCATGCGGACCGCGCTGACCAGCCGGGTGGTGCGGGACGAGGACCTGCGGCGCCGGGTGACCGTGCTCGCCGACAGCGCCCAGGATGTCCGACTGCCCGACCGGCTCTCAGCCGTGGTGATCTGCGGGGTGCTCGGCTACCTGGACCGGGCGGAGCGCGCCGACCTGTGGGCCAGGCTGCTCGACCGGCTGCCGGCGGGCGCGCCCATCGTCGTCGAGCTGATGGCGATCAGCACCCCGCAGACCGTCGCACCGATGCGGATCGCGAACCACACGCTGGGCGAGCAGTCCTACGAGGCGTGGCTCTCCGGCGAGCCGTGCGGCGCCGAGCAGATGCGCTGGTCGGCCACCTGGCGGGTGCTGCGCGACGGCGAGGTGGTGCGCGAGGTGGACGTCACGCACGAGTGGTACACCTTCGGCATCGCCGACCTCGCAGCCGAGACCGGCCTGACGGCCAAGCAGATCACGCCCGAGCTCGGCGTGCTGCTGCGTTAGCAGCGCATCCTTCAGCGCACGCCGATGGGCTGGCCCACCGCTCCGAGACGGTGGACCAGCCCAGCAGTGCGAACGCTCCGCCGAGGCTAGTCGCGGACGACCGTGAACGGGTACGTCACCGTGCCGGACGCGGTCGGAGCGACGACCGCGCCCTTGATGGTGCTGACCTCGCTCGTGCCGTCGTCACAGCTGATCGCCGTGCTGTGGTAGTTCTCGGTGTCCACGCCGGTGGCCGGGCCCTGGACCTCATCGGAGTTGTTCCACTTGATACCGCCGGCGGTGAGCTCGAAGGTGCCCTTGCCGTGGCCCGTCCAGCCCTCGACGGACCAGTTCGTACTGGCCGACTGGGGCGCGGAGAACGAGACGTTGATCGTGTCGCCGGCGGACTTGTCGAAGCTGCCCGAGAAGCTGCCGTTGTAGTCCTGGTCCGACGCGCCGCAGGCGCCGGCACGGTGCTGCGCGGGGGCGAGGGCGACCGCGGGGGTGGTCGCCACGAACGCGGCGGAGAGGGTGGTGGCACACGCGAGGGAGAGCGCGAGCCGTCGGATCGACATCATGGGAAACGCCTTTCTACTGAATGCACATTTCAGCGGCCTGGGTGGTGCGACAGCCGTCCCGGCGGGCGGCCGACGGGGACTACTGACGGTTGATCGTGAACGGGATCTGCGCGTCGCCGGCGTCGACGAGGCCGGCAATCGTGGTGACCGTGCTGTCGCCGTTGGCACAGGTGACGCTCACGCTGCGGTAGACCTCGTTGTCCACGCCGGTGATCGGGCCGTTGACGGTGTCGGAGTTGGTCCACTCCGGCCCGGTGGCGCTGAGCTCGTACTCGCCCTTGCCGGAGCCGTTCCAGCCCTGCACGGTCCACTCCGTGGCGACCGACTGGGGTGCGGTGAAGGTGACGGAGATGGTGTCGGCGGGGGTGTTGTCGAAGGTACCCGCGAACTTCCCGGCGACGTCCGCGGGGGCCGCGCCACAGGCGCCGGCACGGTTCGCGGGCTGGACGGCCACGGCGGGCGAGGCCGCCACCAGCGCGGCGGTGAGGGAGGTGGCACACGCGAGGGACAGCGCGAGCCGTCGGACTGACATCATGGGGAAAGCCCTTCTACTGAATGCACATTTCAGCGGCTGTTCGCACACGGATCGCACAGGTCGATCCTTAATTCAAAAAACGTGCGCGAACAGGTTGAACTATAGCGGCGCACCAGGCCACGGAACAGCCGAGTACCTCATCCATTCGCATGAACTCCATTGCTACTGCGGGCTGCTGATGACATATTCCGTACATAGGAATTACTGATGGTCCGATATTCTCCGGCGGCATACCATCACAGCACTTCGCCAATCCAGTCGCATATCCCCCCAATGGCCCAATACCTGCTGGGAATTAGGCCGACCGGCCGCTAGGGTGACTTCCGTTCGTGTGCGGTAGTTCAAGTGACGGAGGGCCAGATGGCGTCAAGTACAGCCGATGTGAAGACCCTGGTGATCGGCGGCGGACCGGCCGGCTCGCTCTCGGCAGCCCTGCTCGCGCGGGCCGGAGTAGACGTCCTCCTGCTGGAGAAGGACGCATTCCCGCGCTATCACATCGGGGAGGCACTCGCCTCGTCCTGCCGTTCCATCCTGGAGCTCGCCGGCGCGGCACAGAAGGTGGACGAGTTCGGTTTCGTCAGCAAGCACGGCGGCCTGTTCGCCTGGGGCACCGAGAAGAACTGGGCGGCCGACTGGACCGAGCTGTTCGGACCCGAAGTACGCTCCTGGTCGGTGGACCGGTCGGAATTCGACCACCTGCTGCTGAAGAACGCCTCGGAGCAGGGCGCCCGGGTCGTCGAGAACGCCACGGTGAAGCGGATCGTCTTCGAGGACGGCCGGCCGGTCGCCGCCGAGTGGGTGTCCGGCGATGCGCCCGAGGAGCTCCGCACCACCCGCTTCGACTTCCTCATCGACGCCTCCGGGCGGGCCGGTGTGCTGACGGCGCAGCACTTCAAGAGCCGCACCCGGCACGAGGTGTTCCGCAACGTCGCGATCTGGGGCTACTGGGACGGCGAGCAGCTGCTGCCGGACACTCCGCAGGGCGGCAGCAACATCATCTCCTCGCCGGACGGCTGGTACTGGGTCATCCCGCTGCGCGGGGGGCGGCGCAGCGTCGGCTTCGTGATGCACGAGACCGCCTTCCGCGAGCGGCGCCGGGAGCACGACTCGCTGGAGGAGATGCTCACCGCCCTGGTCAACGAGTCGGCCACGGTCAGCTCGCTGCTGGAGGGCGACCACCGGATCTCCAAGGCCCGGGTCGAGCAGGACTACTCCTACGTCGCCGCCGACTTCTGCGGCCCTGGGTACTTCGTGGCGGGCGACGCGGCCTGCTTCCTCGACCCGCTGCTCTCCAGCGGCGTGCACCTCGCCTCGTACAGCGCGCTGCTGGCGGCCGCGTCGATCGTCGCGGTGGTGGACGGCGCGGTCGAGGAGGCGGCGGCGAGCGCGTTCTACGAGTCGCTCTACCGCAACGCGTACACCCGGATGCTCGCCATGGTCGCCCGGATGTACGACCAGTACCAGGGCCAGGCCAGCTACTTCTGGCTCGCGCAGCGGCTGACCGGCACCCCGGCCGAGCGCACGATCCGCCCCAACGCGGCCTTCGTCGAGATCGTCGGCGGCATCTCGGACCTCTTCGACGCGATGCACGGCAAGGACGCCGAGGCCCAGACCGAGTCCGAGTCCGAGCCCGCGCCGGCCGTGACCGAGGCGGTGCCCGCCCCCGCCATGAGCCCCGAGGACGAGGAGCGCCTCGACCTGGTCAAGATCAGGCCGCAGGACCTCTACGACACCGGCTCCCAGCTGCGCCTGGTCACCTCGCCCCGGCTCGGCCTGCGGTACGAGCAGCCGGCGCCCGACGGCGGCGTGGTCCGGCCGCCCCGCCCGGCCGAGGCCGTCGAGCAGGCCGACCTGACCACGGCGGGATGACCGGCACCATGGCGCCCCTGCCCACTCCCCTGCCCACCCCCGTGCCGACCACCGCCCCGGCAGTCCGGCGCCGCCAGGTGCACCTGGTGGACCTGACCGCGATCGCGGGCGCCAACTACAGCCCGACGCTGGGCTATCTGCAGGCGGCCGCCGAGGCCGACCCCGAGATCGCGGCGCACTGCACGTTCAGCCGTCACGCGCTGCTCGCCCGCGGCCCGGTCTTCGAGCAGACCTGCGAGCAGATCCTGGCCGCCCTGGACGATCCCCTGCTGGTGGCCTTCACGGTCTACTTCTGGAACCGCGCGAAGTCGGTCGAGCTCGCCCGGCGGGTCAAGGCGGCCTGGCCGGGCTGTCAGATCGTGATGGGCGGCAACGACGTCAGCTACCAGCAGGACGCGCTCTTCGCCGAGGCGCCCTGGGTGGACGTGCTGGTGCACGGCGAGGGCGAGCTCAGGTTCGTCGAACTGCTCAGGTCGCTGCTGCACGCGGGCGAGGGCCTCGGGTCGATCGCCGGGCTCAGCCACTGGCGCGGCCGTGGTGCGGGCCGCGAGCTGGTCACCACCAAGGCCGCCGAACGCATCGCCGACCTCGCCACCGTGCCCTCACCGCTCGCGCCGTACTCGGACGCCGAGCTCGGGCAGACCTCGCTGCTCGTCTACGAGACGAACCGTGGGTGCCCCTACAGCTGCGCGTTCTGCTACTGGGGTGGGGCCACCAACTCCAAGGTCCGCCAGTTCCCGATGGAGCGGATCGCGGCCGACCTGGAACGGATCGTGGCGACCGCCGGCCCGCACATGATGCTCGCGCTCGCCGACGCGAACTTCGGCATCCTGGCGCGGGACGTGGAGATCGCCCGGATGCTGGTGGAGATCTGCGCCCGGCACGGCAAGCGACCGGACTTCTTCGTCACCTGGGCCAAGAACAGCAACAAGCGCATCGTCGAGATGGCCTCGCTGCTGCGCGACGGCGGCCTGCTCGCCCCGGTGACGCTCTCCACCCAGTCGTTCAGCCCTGCCGCGCTCGACCTGGCCAACCGCTCGAACATCCGGGCGGACAACTTCCGCAAGCTCCAGGCCGAGTTCCGCGACCTGGGCGTCCCCACCTACACCGACCTGATCTGGGGCATGCCCGGCGAGACCTACGAGAGCTTCCTGGACGGCGTGGAGGAGGTGCTCAGTGCCGGCGGCGCACCGCTCGTCTTCTCACTGCTGCTGCTGAACAACACCGACTACACCCGGGAGAAGTTCAGGCACGAGCAGAAGCTGATCGTGCGCCACCTCCCGGTCGACATCAGCGATCCGGAGCTGACCGGCGACACGGTGGTCGGACACGCCACCATGACCGAGCAGGAGTGGCTGCGCGGGCTGGAGTTCCGGCTCAGCCTCTACCTCTTCCAGAAGTCCCTGTTGCGCTGCACCCTGCGCCTGCTGCACACGGCCGGCGGCGTGCGCATGGTCGACCTGTGCGAGCTGCTGCGGGAGCTCCTCTTCGAGCGCTCCCCGGACGCCCTGGCCGGCGCCATCGCCAGGAACTACCGGGCGTCCTGGCAGGATCCCGAGCAGGTCGACCGGAGGCTGCTCGGGGATGAACTCGGGATCGAGGTCGGCCACGGCGAGCTGTACGGCCGCCAGGAGACCCACTTCGAGGCGGCCCTGCACCGCCTGGTGCGGGATCCGGCCGTGCTGGCGCACTTCGTCGACGAGGCGGTCGCGGTCCTGCTGCGCTCGATCCCCGAGGCGTCCCGGCCGGACGGTGAAGCCCTGCGCGCCGCCCGTGAGCTGGACTTGGCGGCCGGCTCGGTCTTCCGCACGATGATCACCGGAGAAGTCGAGCCCGCCGACTTCCGCGCCCCGGCCGACCTCCTCGCCCTGCTCCGCAACGCCGGCGACCTGCCGCCCGACCTGCACTGCCCACCCGGCGCCGAGCTGACCGGCCGGATCAGCGCACCCGCCGCCCACCTGGACGGGTTCCCGCCGAACTACCGGTTCAGCCGCTTCATCGGCCTGGTCTGGCGCGGCATGATCTCCCCGCTGCGCGAGGCCGTCATCGAGGCCGACGCCGGGGCCGATGCCGGGGCCGACGCCGATGCCGCCCGGCCCGCGCTGGTGGTGAGCGGCTGAGCAAAGCGAGGTCCGCCTCATGCGGCGCCTCATGCAGGCCCTCATCCGGCGCCTCATTAAATCCTCATCCGGTGTCCGGCACTCTTCTCAAGTGCCTGCGCGGCCGGAGCGCGACCAGCTTCGCACTCGGGTCCCGCACCCCCCGTCCAGCCGCGCAGGCGCCCGGCCGTCCACCGAGAAAGCGCGCCCATGTCCGCACCCCGGCTCAGCACCCCGCCGCCGCCCGGCTTCCAGCCGCTGTCCGCCGACGACCCGCGTGAGGTGGGCGGTTACCGGCTCTTCGCCCGGCTGGGCGCCGGTGGCATGGGCCGGGTCTACCTCTCGTACACGCCTGGCGGACGGCCGGTCGCGCTCAAGGTGGTGCGCCCCGAACTGGCACAGGACCCGCAGTTCCGGCACCGGTTCGCCCAGGAGGTCGCCGCCGCCCGCCGGATCCACGGCCTCTACACCGCCCAGGTGGTGGACGCCGGCACCGACGCCGCGACCCCCTGGCTGGCCACCGCCTACGTGGCCGGCCCCTCGCTTCAACGGGTCGTGCAGCAGTACGGACCGCTGCCGGAGCGGACCGTCCTGCTGCTGATGGCCGGCATCGCGGAAGCACTCCAGGCGATCCACGGCGCCGGCGTGGTGCACCGCGACCTGAAGCCGGCGAACGTGCTGATCGCCGCCGACGGGCCGCGCGTGATCGACTTCGGCATCGCCCGGGCCGCCGACGCCGGCGAGCTCACCGGCACCGACCTGCGGATCGGCTCGCCGATGTTCATGGCGCCCGAGCAGGCACTGGGCGAGCCGGCCACCCCGGCCACCGACGTCTTCGCGCTCGGCGCGCTCGCGGCCTATGTCGCGGGCGGCATACCGCCGTTCGGCGCCGGGCCGGAACCCGCCGCGCTGTACCGGGCCGTCCACGAGGAGCCGGACCTGACCCGGGTGACGCCCGGCCTGCACCGGCTGATCCTG
This sequence comes from Kitasatospora sp. NEAU-69, assembly GCF_057158765.1. Lineage (NCBI taxonomy): Bacteria > Bacillati > Actinomycetota > Actinomycetes > Kitasatosporales > Streptomycetaceae > Kitasatospora > Kitasatospora sp. NEAU-69. The sequence continues at coordinate 12,850 of NZ_JBWXUE010000057.1, read as the reverse complement.
CGCTGCCTGGCCAAGAACCCGGCGGAGCGGCCGACCACCGCCCAGGTGATCGAGGACGCCCGCAGCCGGCTCCCGGCCGGCGGGGCGCTGCGGTTCTCCGAGGACTGGCTGCCGCAGCAGGTCCAGGCCGAGATCACGGACGCCCAGCTCTCCCACACCCTGCTGGCGCCGGCACCGGCCGAGTCCGAGTCGCAGACCGTCCTGCTCCCCCCGCCGCCGAGGGAGCCGAACGGGCGCACCGAGCCCGAGCCCAGGCCCGGGCCCGGGCCCGGGCCCAGGCGCAGCGCCAAGCGGACGGCACTGCTGGCCGCCATGCTCGCCGGGGCACTGCTGCTCGGCGCCGGCGGCGCGTTCCTGCTGCTCGACCCGGCCGACGACGGCGACGAGGCCGCCGCAATACCCGCCACCTCGCCCGCCGCAGCGCCCACAGCCACGCCGAGCGAGGCCGCCCAGACCCCCGGCTACACCGCCGTCTACACCGACCGGGCGCTCACCGCGCCGGACCAGGCGCACGAGTTCGACCTGAGGAACGGCACGGTGGTCCCCCAGGAGAGCGCCGCCTGGCCGCTGAGCCGCAACACCACCGACTTCTCGATCCCCGAGGACAGCGACGCCTACCTCGCACCGGGCGGCGAACTCACGCCCGCCGACTGCGTCCAGGGCACCGAGAGCCAACCCGTCCCCTCGGTGCCGCTCGCCGCCCGGCCGTCGCCGCAGGCGTTCTGCGTCCGCCGGCAGGACGGGCAGGACCTGGCCATCGTCAAGGTGCTCTCGACGGCCCCCGGCGACGGACCGGTCCGGATCTCGGTCGGCTACTACCACCGCACGGGCTGACGGCCGCCGGCTCAGTCCTCCGCCGGGTGGGTGGGATCGACCCAGCGCACGGTCACCGGCTCCGCCACGCCCGTGACGTCCAGGTTGACCACGATCGGCTGCTGGCCGCTGCGGATCACCACGCAGGCGAGCGGCTGGTCATCGAGCGCGTTGATCTCCTGGTGCGGCACGAACGGCGGCACGAAGATGAAGCCGCCCGGCCCGGCCTCGGCGGTGAACTCCAGGTCCGCCCCCCAGCGCATCCGGGCCCGGCCGCTGACCACGTAGATCACGCTCTCCAACTCGCCATGGTGGTGCGCCCCCGTGCGGGCGCCCGGCTGGATCGTGACCGTCCCCGCCCAGAGCTTCTCCGCCCCCGCCCGAGCCTGCGTGATCGCGGCGGCCCGCTGCATCCCGGGCGTCTGCGGGGTGTTCACGTCGAGCGCGTCGCCGGGGATGACCCGCACGCCCTCGGTACGCCAGTCCGGAGTCCGATCCGGTTCATCCGTCGCCATGCTCCGAGGATAGGCCCGTGGCGAACGGCGCCGGTGACGACTCGGGCCCGGCACGACGAGGCGTGCCGGGCCCGAGACGGGGTGACGGTTGCTCAGGACGACGGCTGGCCGAACGGCGGCCGGCGGCGGCGCCAGCCGCGCGGGTGGCGGGTGAGCGTGAATCCGCCGACGCCGGCCAGCGAGGCCAGCGCGGCGCCGCCCAGGGTCCAGAACCAGCGGGTGTTCCAGCCCGAGAACAGGCCGGAGTACCAGTGCCCGGCCGGGACGCTCGGCACGGCCACCAGCGCGCCACCGGGCGTCGAGCCTGCGGTCGGGGCGGCGGTCGGCACCGTGGTCGGCGCGGCGGTGGCGCCCGGGGAGGCGGCCACGCCGGGGTTCACCGGCGGCACCAGCGCGGCCTTGAGCGCGCCGCCCTCCGGCTGGGCGTCGTCCGCCCCGCCGGTGGCGTCCACGTGCAGCCGCACCTGCGCGGCGAGGCCGAGGTCGGGCTGCTGCACGTCGGAGACCGACAGCCGGACGTAGTACGTGCCCGGCAGCGGGTCGCCCGACCAGGGCTCGGCCCAGGAGCGGATCTGACGCAGCGTGCAGCTGAGCGAGACCGAGCCGGTGGTCTGGTCGCCGGTGCCGTTCTGCGGTCCGGCCGTGCAGGACTGGCGGCGGCGCAGGCCGTCGAAGACCTCCACGGTCCAGGTCTGCGGGCCGTGCCGGTCGGCGGACGGCGCGAGCGTGACGTCCGCCCGGACCGTGTCGGTCTGGCCCGCCGAGGCGGCGAACGCCCAGTACAGGTAGTCGCCGGTGGCCGCCGAGACCTCGGCGGGCTGGCCCGGGGCGAGCGTGGTCGCGGTCAGGAAGGAGGTGCCTGAGCCGGTCGCCGGCGCCGGGCCGGACGCCGTGCCGGACGGCGAGGCGGACGGCGCGTCCGCCTGGGCCGCCGTCGCCCCCGGCAGTGCCGCCACGGCTGCCGCGATCAGCAGGGTGGTCGAGAGGGTGATCGGGCGGGTGGTCGAGAGCTTTCCGCGCATCGTCAGTTCTCCTGCCAGACGGCGATCCGCCAGCGTGCGATCCAGCCCCAGAGCAGACCGGTGACCAGACCCGCGCCGGTGAGCACCAGCAGCATGATCCAGCCCCGACCCAGCCCCAGCGCCGGGCCCGCCGGTGCGGGCGAAGCCTTCACCACGTCCACGGAGAGTTCGACCGGCAGACCGGGGTCGGCCTGCACACCCGGCTGACCGGCGAAGGAGTTGCTGACGACCAGGCAGACCAGCTGTCCGTCGGCCGTCGCACCGGTGGTGGTGCTCGACGCCGTCGGATCGGCCGTGGCGGCGGCAGGTGCGGACCAGCGCAGCCCGGTGGACGCCACGTCGGTGCGACCGCTGCCCGCGTCGGCGCCGCGCACCAGCTCCTGGCCCGCGTCGTCGTCGGCCTGCAGCAGCACACCGTAGTCGCGCGCCACCGCGCGGTCCGGCGTGACGCTCACCGAGGCGCGCAGCTCCTGGCCGGGCCGGACCGACACCCGGTAGACCCGGTGCTCGGAGAACTTCTCCCGGTCGGCGTAGACGCCCGGGGTGAGCAGCGGCGCGGCGGCGCAGCTGTCCGCACCGGCGATGTCGGCCGGCGTCGCCCGGTAGCTGTTGTCGGAGCGGTTGACCAACTGCTTGACCCGGGTGGTGAGCTGGTCCTGGCTGTGCACGTCGGTGTAGCTGCCGCCGGTCGCGTTCGCGATGCAGAGCAGCTGCTGGCGGACCTTGTCGTCGTGCGCCAGACCCAGCGTGTCCACCACCAGGTGGGTGCCCTGGGCGGCCAGTTCGCGGGCCACGTCGCACGGGTCCGGCGGCGAGCAGTCGTCCTCGCCGTCGGTTATCAGCACCACCCGGCGGGTGGCCTGCCCGGTGCCCAGGTCCTGGGGGGGGAGGTGCATGACCTCGACGAGATTGGGTTCGACAATTTGGCTAATGGTGGT
>NZ_JBWXUE010000057.1:0-9552 GCF_057158765.1 Kitasatospora sp. NEAU-69 | reverse complement strand
CCCACCCCCACCCGTCGTCTCCCCTCCCCTTCCCCCATTCCCCACCCCCCGCCCCCCAGCGCCAGGCCGATCGGGGTCCAGCCGGTGGGCCGCAGGGTGGCGACGGCGGTCTTGGCCTCGACCTTGTCCGTCCTGCCGACCGGGTAGAGGACCTTGGTGTCCTTGCAGCCGTCCGCCTGGTCGCTGACCGGGTAGGTCGCACCGAGCGTACGGATGCCGAACTCGGCCTGCGGCGGCAACGCGTCGATCACGTCGTCGATGGACTGCTGGGCCACCGAGATCCGGGTTCTGCCATCGATGTCGGCGGTCCCCATGGAGCCACTGACGTCCAGGATCAGGTCGACCTTCGGATCCTCGGTGCTGCTCGGTGCGCTCGCCGGTGCGCTCGGCTCGTCGGCACGCGCGGGCAGGCAGCCCAGCACGGCGAACGCGACCGTCAGCAGGGCGGCCAGCAGCGCGGCCGGGCGGGCCGGCCATCGTCGTCTGATGATCATCACGGCCCGCATCCTATGGACCATCAGTTCCGAACACACAATTGATCACCAAACGCCCGGCTCACGACGGTTTCGAGGTCTTCAGCACCTCCCCCGTTCCGGCCTCCCCCGGCGACCTCAGCGGCAGGCTCGGCAGCCCATGGCACCAGTTCACCTGGCCGGGCTCCCGCCTGGCGCTGCGCGAGGTCGAACCCGAGGACGCCGGCGCCCTGCCGGCGATCTACGGCGCCCCCGAGGCCACCCGGCACCGCAGCTTCGAACCCCGCACTCGATCACGTACTCGATCCTGGAGCAGGAGTGGTCACGGATCGGCGCCTGAGCCAGAAAGGCCCGGCGCACCCGTTCTCCAGCGCTCCATGGTGCACGGGCACGGGCAAAACCTGCTGCTGCCGGTCCAGCACACTTGCCCGGCTACCGGCTACCGGCGGACTCGTCGGGGGACCAGTTGGTGTTGATCAGGACCCCGCACTGGTTGGTACCGCCGTTGTACTGCTTCATGCTGGGGCGGCTCCACCCGCCGAACGGGGCGAAATCGCTGAAGGACGCCACGCCGTCGTAGTGCGCGTACCACAGCGGCAGGTCGGCAGCGATGGTGAAGCCCTCGCCGAAGATCCCGTTCCACTGGCTCGCAGCGGTGTAGATGCCGAGGACCAGGCCAGTGCCCTTGAAGGCCTTCAGGAGCTCCGTGAACTTGGCCCGGTTGTCGGACTGGCTGCCCTTCCAGTACGTCCCCGCGCCCTCCACGTCGAGCCAGGTCGTCTCCGTCCCGCCCTCCTTGACGGCCTGGGCCACGTCGCTCGCTGCCGTGGCGGGCGTATCCGTGCCGATGACGGCAAACGCGTCGACCCGACTCATGCCGCCACTCCGCGCGCTCTGCGCAGTTGCGGCGAAGTTCGGGTCGACCCGCCCCTCGGACTGGTAGCAGCGAATGACGGCGCCGGTGTAGCCATTGCTCTTCAGACACCCGAAGGAGCTCGCACTGGCCCGGCTGCTGACATCGACGCTGAGGGACATGACGGGTACCTCTTTCAGTGGCAGGGCTGCTTGCTGACAGTTGATCCAACCGCGAGCCTAGCCAAAAGGATCACCGCAAACACACCGTTCTCCGTGAAAAGTTGACACTCGTTCATCAGGCCTGCCCGGTCCCTCAAACCTCACGCGCTTGAGCTCGAAGCGGCAGCCCCGGGACCAAGCGAAGCGCAGGCGAACTCGGCGCGCGGACTGCGGCCCCGGATCACGCCCTCGTGCCCGGGTTGCTGGGCCGGCAGCGCGGGCACCGGCAGTCCGGCCAGATCTGACTGGACGGACGGCCGCTGGGGTACTCGGGGCCGAACTCGTCCCGGGAGAGCTGGATTCGCTCACCGTCGGCGGTCACCAGGTACGTGCGGATGCTGAGGCCCTGATGCTCGGGCTCGGGCGAGGGCTCGTTGCTCACGTCTCGCTCACCTCGTCTCGCACACCGGGCAGTTCGGCCACCCGAGTGGGCAGGACCCGCCCTGGGATGACCCGCCCCAGACAGACCGCGTGGTCTTCGATGTAGTCGGCGATCGCTTCGAGGGTGCGGACGCTGCACCCGCCGATCTCGATGTGGATGCCCTCGCGCATGACGGTGATCCGGCCGCCCTCCAGGCCGACGAGGCGCGGAAGTTCAGCCAGCGCGAGAGCGTTGACCATCCGGGCGACGACCCGTTCGGCACGCTCCCGGAGCTCCCGGACCATCCGTTCCTCAGGGCCCTCAACGCTGCTGCTGGGCACGGTACTTCAACCCATCACTGAGCAGGCTGGTGAGCTCGCGAACCGTGCCGATGTTGGCCCGGCCGAGCGTGACGAGGACTTCACCGGTGACCATCGGCCAGTCCACGCCAACCGACGGCAGGACGATCGCGGCCTCGGCGAGCTTTGCCGTCAACTGGGTTGCGGTGTCGGCGGCTTCGCGCTCCCGCTGTCGCAGCAGGGTCTCCCGCCGCTCCGGTTCCTGCGCCTCGTTTCTCGCTGCCATGGTAATCCGACTCCTCTCCGTAGCCATTCCACTACCGGGCAGAGTCACTGTGGCGTACCGTCAGCTGCAGCTCAACTTGCCAGGAAAGGAAGTAGAGAGACACATGAACCGACTGGAACTGGTCCCTTCAGCGTCCTCCCGAGCACGCTTTGGTGCCGAACTCCGCTCTCTACGCGAGCAGTTGGGAATGACACAAGAAGAGTTCGGTGAGCGCCTGGGCCGATCCGGGTCTTTGATCTCAGCAGTCGAGACCGGACGGAAGTCACCAACTCTACCTTTTGCTCGTAAAGTTGATCAGACGTTCGATACGGGCAGCCGATTCGCTGGCCTATACTGGGATGTCCATGCAAGTGCGATGCTCCACGGCTTCCCGGACTACGCCGCGCAAGAGTCCCGGGCCAGCGAGGTTCGGATGTTCGAGGTCGGGATTGTCCCGGGGCTGCTACAGACTGCGGCATACGCAGAGGCGCTTGCAGCAGCAGCCGTGAGCCGGGGCAGCATCACCCAGGAGCAGGCAGAGGAGCGGCTCCGGTTGCTGTTCAAACGGCAGCAGATCTTCGCCCGCCAGCCGGCGGTGCGCATCCACGGCATCCTTGATGAGAGCTGCATCCGGCGCCCGGTCGGCGGCCCAGCAGTCATGCGTGGGCAACTTGATCACCTCGTCACCACCGCCCGGCAGCCGCATGTCATGCTGCAAGTTGCCCCCTACTCCATGGGCGAGGCCCGAAGCCTTGACCTCCCGGTCTACTTGCTCGCACTCCCCGACCATTCAGTTGCTGCGTACTCCGAAAGCGCCCAACAGGGGTTCTTCGAACGCGATCCCGACGCCGTGCAGCCCCTGCTCAGCGCCTACCATCACCTACAAGTAGAGGCGCTTACGCAGGCCGCATCCATCGAACTGATTCGCACCGCGCGGAAGGACTTCCTCCCATGACCCCCGACTGGTTCAAGTCGAGCTATAGCAACAACGGCGGCGCATGCGTAGAGGTGGCCGCCAACATCCCCGGTGCGGTCCCCGTCCGCGACTCCAAGGACCCCGACGGGCCCGCGCTGATCTTCCCGGCCGACGCGTTCTCCACATTCGTCACCGGCGTCAAGGCAGGCGCCTTCGGCACCGTCTGACTGACCGACACGAGAGCCCCCGGCCGACGGGCCGGGGCTCCTCGGCAGCCACCCCTCGGCTTGTTGATCTCTGCAGCTGGGGAGGGTGACGGTCATGACGGACGATTTCGCAACCGTGAGCGATCGGCTGGACCGTGCGGGCCAGGACTCCGCTACAACTGCTACAACCGATTCGCACCACACGGAAGGACTTCCTCCCATGACCCTCGACCTATCCGGCGTCTACTGGCGCAAGTCGTCGTACTCCACCGTCAACGGGGGCGAGTGCATCGAGGTCGCCCCCGGCTTCGCCGACGTCATGCCGGTCCGTGACTCCAAGAACCCCGACGGACCCGCACTGATCTTTCCGGCCGACGCGTTCTCCGCGTTCGTCACCGGCATCAAGGCAGGCGACTTCGGCACCGTCTGACCCCGGCCAACGGCCGGGGGCTCCTCGGTCACGCATACCGGATCCGTGCCGGCCGCGCACCGGCTGAAGTCACCGCCAGCGGCGCGGAGAGCGGTGACCAGGCCGAAGATCAGAACGCGCCGAATCCACTGCCGGTCCGTCAGATCCCCTCGCATCAAGCCAAGATCATCGCTGTTCAAGATCCGCTGCTGGCAACAGGGCTCCAGCAGGACTCCGTTACCACCGACCGTTCGGCCGCGTTGCTTCGAGGCCGGCAGCCACCGCTCGGCTTGTCGATCTCTGTAGCTGGGGAGGGTGATGGTCATGACGGACGACGACGATTTCGACTTCGCTTCTCTGCGCTCGTGGCCTCACCTCGTCGGCGTCGATGCCGACAAGGCGAAGGCAGAGATCGAAGCTGAGGATCCGGGCTTGCACGTTCAGCCTGTGCCGATGACTCATGACGTCACGTGTGACTTTTTGCCGGACCGGGTGCGGGTGTGGTTCGACCCAGACACGCGCCTGGTCATCGAGACGCCCCAGGTCGGCTGACCACACCGGGCAGGCTCGCTACCGACCCCAGCCTCGCTTTGCACGCCAACAACGAAGACCGGGCCACCAGTGGCAAGGCCAAGGCCGGTGACGGCGTCCTTGGTGACAGCGGCATCGGCTCACGATCGTGTGGGCCAGGACTCGGCCACAACATTTACAACCCGATTCGCACCGCGCGGAAGGACTCCCTCGCATGACCCCTGACCTGTCTCGCACCATCTGGCGTAAGAGCACCTACTCCGGCGGCGGGGGGAACTGCATCGAGGTCGCCCCCGGCTTCGCCGACGTCATGCCCGTCCGCGACTCCAAGAACCCCGACGGTCCCACGCTGATCTTCCCGGCCGATGCCTTCTCCGCGTTCGTCGCCGGCATCAAGGCAGGCGCCTTCGGCACCGTCTGACCGACCGATCGACCGACCGACACGAGAGCCCCCGGCCAACCGCCGGGGGCTCCTTGATCACGCATGCCGATTCGTACCAACACCCGCACCGCCCAAGGGCCTTCACCGCTCTGCACGCCCGGCAATAATCGCGTGCCCCCACCCACCGCACCGGCGACACTGACGCCATGACAACTCCCGCACTGTCACAGCTGCTTCGACCACGTGCGCTGAAGCCCGGAGATCTCGTCGTCATCGCAGCGCTGTCCGGTCCGCTGCCCGCCGCCTACGAGCCCAACGTCGAGCAGACCATCGTCGTGCTCGAGCGGATGGGATTCCGGGTGCGCCGGGCCCCGCTCCTCCAAGCAGGACGCAGCCGCTGGTGGAGCGCGGCCACGCCGGCGGAGATCGCCGGGGAGCTCAACAGTCTGCTGCGTGATCCCGAGGTGCGCGCGATCGTCGCGAGTGACGGCGGTCAGACAGTGTTCGGCTACCTGGACCTGATCGACGTCGAGGCGATCAAGGCCGACCCCAAACCGATCCTCGGCTACAGCGACATCTCGCTGCTGCACCTGGCGCTCTACGGGCGCACCGGCCTGGTCGGGTTCCATGCTGACATGGCCGTCCCCGGCTTCGGCGGACACTGGCAGTCCGCGCCGGTGGCACGTCAGGCGGAACTCGAAAGCCTCTACTCCCGGTTGCTGACCAGCACCGAGGCCATCGGTGCGCTGCCCACGAGCCCGTCGTGGGAGTGCTGGCGTCCCGGCCGTGCCGAAGGTCCGCTGATCGGCGGGGTGATCAATCGCATCGTGCTGGCGCAGGCGACGGCTTTCGCGCTGCCGCTCGAACGGTTCGACGGTGCCGTGCTGTTCTGGGAGGAGTTGGGCGGCCTGGCCTCGTACGTGTGGAGCTACCTCCAGGTGATGCGGCATGCCGGCATCCTCGACCGGATCGCCGGCATGGTCGTCGGCATTCCCCGCGACATCAGCGGACTCGAGCCCGGCGCCTCCCCCACCCTGCGCGAGATCGTCCTCGATGTCCTCGGCGACCGCGACATCCCCGTCCTGGGCAACGTCGAGATCGGACACGCCGGCCCGAACCTGCCGATGCCGGTCGGCATCCGCGCCGGCCTCGACGCGGAGCAGCGGACGCTGTCGCTGCTCGAACCGGCGTTGGGGGCGCCCGAGATGACGGAAGCGGTCAGGGCCTAAGGCCACCTCTTACGGCAGCTGTCCGGTCCGCTCGATCGGAAGGTCCTCTACGGCTCGGACTTCCCCGTCGTCACCGGGCTGGGCAGAAGCAGGGCCGTGACTGCGTCACGGCCCTGCTTCTGCCAGGAGCGCGTCGACCAGGCGACGTGAGTGCTCGAGTCCCTCGATCGACTCGTCCAGGCGGCGACGCTGCCGGGCCAGGCGGGTGACCATCTCCGGGCACTGCGGCAGCAGCCGTCCCGCGTCGTACCCCACGCACGGCAGCATGACCGCGATGTTCGCGGTGTTCAGGCCCGCAGCGAGCAGCGCCCGGATGGTGTCGACACGCACCACGTCCGACTCCTGATAGCGGCGCCTGCCCGCAGGCGTCCGGTCGGGGGCCAGCAGCCCGCGCTCCTCGTAGTACCGCAGCAGCCGCTCCGGCACACCGGAACGGGCGGCGAGTTCGCCGATCTGCATCTGTGCTCCCCGCTCCCACCTGCGGCGATGCCGCATGCCTTGCTCCTCACACCGATGAGAGGACCTACGGTCGCGTTCAACACCACGCGAGTTGGAGAAGATTCCCATGCCAGGACTAGTCATTGTGGGCGCCGGAGCAGGCCTGGGCGCCTCGGTCGCCGCGCGGTTCGCGCGGGAGGGCCTGCCCGTCGCGGCGATCGCCCGTAGCCAAGCCGTGCACGAAGTCGCCGCCGCGGTCCGCACGCGGACCTCCGGGCAGGTGCTCGCACTGCGCGCCGACAGTGCCGACCGTGCGGCGCTGCACGCCGCCGTCGACGTCGCCGTGGAGGCGCACGGCGTGCCCGACGTCCTCGTCTACAACGCGGCGATCATCCGGTCGGACCGGCCCGGCGAACTGAGCACGCAGCAGCACCTGGACGCGTGGTCGGTGAACGTGCTCGGCGCGTTGGACGCGGCAACGTACCTGGCCCCGCAGATGGCCCGGACCGGCGGCGGCACGGTGATCATCACCGGCGGCATGCCGCGGCCCCTCAGCCGCAGCACGAGCCTGTCCCTCGGCAAGGCCGGTGTACGCGCGCTCACCGAGATCCTCGAGCAGGAGTACGGCCACCTCGGCGTGCACATAGCCACCGTGACCGTGGACTGCGCGATCGTGCCGGGCACCGACGCCGACCCCGAGCTGATTGCCGAGCACTACTGGACGCTGCACCGGCAGCCGCGTGCGCAGTGGCAGCACGAGATCGTGCACTCGGCCTCAGTGCCGGTCTGAACACGTCCCCGGCCGGCATCCGGCCGGGCCGGCCCCCCTGCTGAACCCCCAGCCGAACCCCCGAGCCGAACCCCCCAGCGGGCGGTCCGCTCCTTCGCAAGACCCACACCACCACCTCGAGACGGAGAACCCCTGTGTCCACCCCCGTGAAGCTCGCCATCGTCTACTACTCCTCCACCGGCACCATCGCCGAGATCGCCAAGGAACTGCACGACGCCAGCGTCAAGGCCGGCGCCCAGGTCCGCCTGCTGAAGGCCGCCGAGCTCGCCCCGGCCGGCGCCATCGAGTCCAACCCGGCCTGGGCCGCACACCACGCCGCCACCCGGGACGTCCCCGAGGCGCGCGCCGAGGACATCGAGTGGGCCGACGCGGTGCTCTTCGGTTCCCCCACCCGCTTCGGCAACGTCTCCGCCCAGCTCAAGCAGTTCATCGACGGCCTCGGCGGCCTGTGGGCCCAGGGCAAGCTGGCCGACAAGGTCTACAGCGGCTTCGTCTCCAGCGCCACCGCCCACGGCGGCCAGGAGTCCACCCTGCTCGCCCTCTACAACTCGATCCACCACTTCGGCGGCATCACCGTCACCCCCGGCTTCACCGACCCGGCCAAGTTCGTCGACGGCAACCCCTACGGCACCTCCCACGTCGACGCCCAGGGCAACAACCCCGTCGGCGACCCCACCCGCACCGCCGCCCGCGTCCAGGCCGAGCGCGTCGTCAAGATCGCCGCACAGCTCAAGGCTTCCTAATGAAGTTGTCAAGCCGCTGCGGCAACCGGAGGTACAGCTTGGTAACACCGTCCGTCACGGATGAGTGCCCACATAACGTTGACCCGTCGGCGGGCCAGGGCAAGGACCGCCTGCTTGTGACGCTTGCCTTCAGCGCGCTTGCGGTCGTAGAAGCGCCTGGACTCTGTATGACAGCCGATGCTGATCAACGCCGAGGTGTAGAAGACCCGTTGCAGCCCGCGGTGGTACTGCTGAGGGCGGTGAAGGTTGCCACTGACGCGCCCGGAGTCCCGAGGTGCCGGGGCCAGGCCCGCGAACGACGCGAGACGGTCAGGACTCGCGAACGAAGTGATGTCGCTGCCGATCGCGGCAAGGAACTCAGCGCCGAGCACAGGCCCGATGCCAGGCATGCTGGCGATCACATCGGCGAGTTCGTGCTTGCGAAACCGGTCCTCGATGAGCTTGTCGATCTCCGCGACCTTCCCGTTGAGGACCATCACCTCCTCGGCCAGGGCCTGGACCATCTGGGCGATTGCCTTCTCCCCCGGCACAGAGGTGTGCTGACGCTCCGCGGCCTCGTGCGCGGCGGCTGCCAGCGCGGCAGCGCTTCGAACCTTGCGGTTGCCCAGCCACTTCTCCAAGCGGCTCACACCCGCTCGGCGGATGGCCGCCGGGGTCTGGTAGCCGGCCAGCAGCACCAGCGGCCCGGCGTTGGTCAGCTCCAACACGCGCTCAAGCGCCGGGAACACACTAGTCAGCGTCCCGCGCAACCGGTTGACCGCCCGGGTACGATCACAAACCAGATCGGTCCGCCTAGCCGTGAACAACTTGAGCTCGATGGTGGCCTCGTCGCTAGGGCGCATGGGCCGCAGGTCTCGGCGAACACGAGCCTGGTCCGCGATGACCAGCGCGTCCCTGGCATCGGTCTTGCCCTCGCCCCGGTATCCGTCCGTGGCCCGGTTGACTGCCCGGCCGGGGATGTAGAGCAGCGGCTGGCCGTGGTTGACCAGCAGGGTGATCAGCAACGCGGCACCGCCGTCGGCCATGTCCACCGCCCAGGTGGCCTCCTCGCCCAGGTCGAGGACGTCGTCCAGCAGTTGCAGCAGCTCCAGCTCGTCGTTGACCACGCGTCGGGACAGCAGCTTCCTGCCTTCCGCGTCGATGACGACGCAGTGGTGGTGGGCCTTGCCGCAGTCGATCCCCGCCCATATCCGGCTCATCGTTCTCCTGCCGTGCTCGTCGATGCAGTGCTTACCACGGACGACCTCGCCGGCATTGCCCTACTCAGCGATCTTGTCGCACTTCCTAATCAGCGGCCGAGTCGTCGTGGGGTGCCGGGCGGCCAAGCCATGAGAGCCACGAGCGGCAGCCGCCTGAAAGCCACACCCAGCACCCCTGGGTGATCAAGACCATACGACTGGCTTCATCGACCCATCAACAACGTAGGGCCGCCTGAC
>NZ_JBWXUE010000056.1:0-33590 GCF_057158765.1 Kitasatospora sp. NEAU-69 | reverse complement strand
GTCGTCAGACCCCCTTCTGCTCGGCGACGCCATGCACGCACTCTCGCCGCGCCGGGCACAGGCCCAAGTACGTCCAGTACGAGGGCCTGTGCCCGGCACGCCGAGAGCACGCACCTGACGCCGCCAAGCCGCCCTGCGGGCGACGAAGCGGGTCTGACGACAGGCCCCGGGACGCGTGCCGTCTCGGGCCCGTCCACATGGTGGATGGTGATTTGACCACTCCTCGGCGGTCTGCTTAGAGTCTGCGACAGGTCATGAGTGACAGCGCGACAAGCCCCAGCTTGCTGTCCGGCAACCCTCCGTCCGTGGCGGGGTGCCCTGGGTGAAGACCGGGCCAGGCGGCGAGAAGTCCGCCCGGCAAGCGCGGACCACCGGCATATCTGCACTCCCGGGGTCCCTACCTCCCAAGGGAGTGTTGTCTGATGTCCGCTGTTCCCACCTCGCTCTGCGCCCCGCTCGCCGTCCTCGGCGCCGACGTCCAGGTCCCGCTGGTCGGTGGCGAGAAGGTCGCCTACGCCGCGCTCGACTACGCCGCCAGTGCCCCCGCGCTCCAGCGGGTCTGGGACGACGTGGCCGCGTACGCCCCCTACTACGGCAGCGTGCACCGCGGCGCCGGCTACCTCTCGCAGCTCTCCACCGACCTGTTCGAGCAGAGCCGGCGCACCGTCGAGGAGTTCCTCGACCTGCGCGAGGACGACCAGGTCGTCTTCACCCGGGCCACCACCGACTCGCTGAACCTGCTGGCCGGCGTGCTGCCGACCGGGACCAGGGTGTTCGCCTTCGAGACCGAGCACCACGCCTCGCTGCTGCCCTGGCGCCGCGACGGGCTGACCGTGAGCTACCTGCGCGCGCCGCGCTCGCACGCCGAGGCGGTCGCCGCGCTGGACGAGGCGCTGGCCGCCCACCCGGGCGGGCCGCGGCTGTTCTGCGTCACCGGTGCCTCGAACGTGACCGGCGAGCTGTGGCCGGTGGCCGAGCTGACCGAGGTGGCGCACCGGCACGGCGCCCGGGTCGTGCTGGACGCCGCGCAGCTGGCGCCGCACCACCGGGTCTCGGTCCGTGAGCTGGGCGTGGACTGGATCGCGTTCTCCGGCCACAAGCTGTACGCGCCGTTCGGCGCGGGCGTGCTGGCCGGGCGCGCCGACTGGCTGGACGCGGCCGAGCCGTACCTGGCGGGCGGCGGCGCCAGCCGCACGGTGGCCCGCGAGCTGGACGGCTCGGTGGCGGTCGAGTGGCAGCGCGGCCCGGCCCGGCACGAGGCCGGCTCGCCGAACGTGATCGGCGCCTACGCGATCGCCGCCGCCTGCCGGGCGCTCACCGAGGCCGGCTTCGACACCTTGCAGGACCGCGAGCAGCGGCTGATCGCCCGGCTGACGGCCGGCCTGGCCGAGATCCCCGAGGTCCGGGTGCTCAGCCTGTTCGGCGAGCAGGCCGCTCGGGTGGGGGTGCTCTCGTTCGTGGTGCAGGGCTGGAACAGCTCGCACTTCGCGGCCGCGCTCTCGGCCGAGTACGGCATCGGAGTGCGCGACGGCCTGTTCTGCGCGCACCCGCTGGTCCGCACGCTGCTGGGCGGCGAGGAGACCACGCCTTCGCAGTGTGGCGCGCCGGAACCCTCGCTGCCGGGCGAGCGCAGCCTGAACGCGATCCGGGTCAGCTTCGGCGCGGGTACGCCCGACGAGCACCTGGACCGCTTCCTGGCCGCCGTCCGCGAGCTGGTCACCGACGGTGCCCGCTGGACCTACCGCAACGAGGGCGGCCGCTGTGTGGCCGTCGATGCGGTGGCGGACGAGCGCCGCTGACGACTGCGGGGCCGGGGCCCGTCCGGGGCCTCGGCCCCGCAGTCCAGGTTCAGCCGCGCCGGCTCAGCCGTCCAGGCCGAGCGCGAACGCGGTCTCCAGGTCGTGCTGGGAGTAGGTGCGGAAGGCGATCTGCGTCTCGGTGTGCGCGACCCCGGGCACCTTGTTGAGCCGCCCGGGGATCACGTCCGCCAGGTCGTCGTGCCGGCGCACCCGCACCATGGCGACCAGGTCGTAGCCACCGGTCACCGAGTAGACCTCGCTCACCCCGTCGATCGCGGCGATCGCCTCGGCGATTTCGGGGATCCGGTCCACGCTGGTCTTGATGAGCACGATGGCGGTGATCATTGCGGCGCTCCAGATGGCGGGGTCTGCCCGGCCGGGGGCCGGGGGCGGATGGGCTCAGCGTATCCGCCCCGCCGTACCCGCAGCCGAACGGCCAGGAACCCGGCCGCGAAGCCGATCACATGGGCCAGGTACGCCACCCCCGGGCCGGCCTGGTGGGCCGACCACCACTGGACAGCGAACCAGAGCCCGAGCACCAGCCAGGCCGGGAAGCGCAGCGGGAGATAGAGGAGCAGCGGGACCAGCGCGGTGACCCGGGCCCGCGGGTACAGCCGCAGGTAGCCGCCGAGCACGCCGGCGATCGCGCCGGACGCGCCGACCAGCGGCCGCAGCGCCTCGGGGCCGCTCGCGCCGGTCAGCGCGTAGCCGTACGCGGCGATGCCGCCGAGCAGCAGATAGAAGAGGAGGAAGCGCACCCGGCCCAGCCGCGCCTCGACGTCCGGGCCGAAGACGAAGAGGAAGAGCATGTTGCCCAGCAGGTGCAGCCAGCCGCCGTGCACGAAGAGCGAGCTGAGCACCGAGAGCAGCGGGATCTTGCCCGGCGTGGGGAGGACCGGGCAGCCGGCCACCGGGGGAGCGGTGCCGGCCAGCTGGGCCGCCGTCAGCGGACGGTCGGTCAGCAGTTCGGTCGGGATCGCGCCCCAGCGCTGCTGGTAGTGCTGGGCCGCGCAGGCCCGGTCGGTGGCCGTCCGCCCGTAGCCCGGGGCCAGGCCGCTCGGGCCGGCCAGGAAGACCAGGCAGTTGACGACGATCAGCAGATAGCTGACCACCGGCGCCGGTCCACGGCCGTCGGGCTCGGCCGGATACCGCCGCGGGACCACCGGGACCGTCTGGACCGCCTCCATCGCCATGCGCGGATCCATTCCGCGTGCGGGCCCGGGCGACACCGCGCTGTGCTGCGACCGGGTTACCGGCCGTGCGTTCGAGTCATACGTTTGAGCTGAGCTGCGGGGCCAGCGGCCCAGGTGGGAACCGGTATCCGGTGCCCACTGTCGCAGGGGCAGGCCCTAGGCTTGGGCCTGGCTGCAGCACAGCGCGGTGTCGCCGCCGGACCCCGGACCAGCCGAGAGGACCCGCCTCATGACCGTCCCCGTTCCGACCGCCGAGACCCGTTGGCGCTGCACGCTCTGCGGCAACCTGACCCGCTTCGACGTGACCCGGTCCTCCCGGGTGGTCGAGTACGTGCACCTGGACCTGGCCGGCGAGCCGACGGTCGAGGAGACCGAGGTGCTCAGCGAGACGCTGGAATCGGTGCGCTGCCGCTGGTGCAACGCGGTCGACCAGGTCGAGCTGGTGGCCCGGCCCGGCGCGGAGTCGGCCGAACCCGGCGAGTAGCCGCTCGGGCGGCGCCGCGCGGGGGTGGCGGCGCCCATGAGTGGCGTGGTGTCCCTGGGACGCCGCACACGAGACAATTGCACAGGGCGGTGCGTCAGGGTGGTGCGTGAGGGGGACGGCGGCAGCCGGGCGACGCACCCCGCAGACCAGATCAGGATCGGAGCCGAGGACGCGATGGACGCAGCGAGGGAGGGCACCGGGCCGCAGGCGCGGCCGCCGGCCGGCTCGGAGTCCGCGACGCCGTCGGCCGCGCCCGAGTCGGCGCCGGTGGGGACGCCGGTCGAGCCGTCGGCCGTCGTGCCGACCGCGTCGCCCGGTGAGTCGTCGGCTGAGCAGCCGACCGCGTCGTCGGGTGAGTCGCAGTCAGCCGCCGACCAGGCTGCCGCCGAGGCCCCGGTCGAGCAGCTGGACCACCCGCTGCCCGAGGGCGTGCGCCGCCGGGTGGTCGGCCTGGCCGCCGACGCGCTCGGCGGGCTGCCGCCCGCCGAGCTGCCGACCGCCCTGCGTCCGTACGCGAAGTTCACCGCCGCCCGCCGCGCCAAGTACGCCGGCACCGCGCTGGCCGCCGCGCTGGAGGCCGAGCCGGTCTTCCGGCTGCGGATAGCTGACCGGCTGCGGGTCGCCCAGCCCGACCTGGTCAAGGCGCTGGAGGCCGGCCAGGTGCCGGGCGCGGCGGAGCCGCTGGACGTGGCCGCCGCCGCCTACCTGCTGCGCCCGCGCGGTTGGGCGAAGCTGGTGGTCGAGGCCGGCGAGCAGGTCCAGCGGGCCGGTGCCGAGGACGCGGCCGCCGAGGCGGTCCGGATGGTGGAGAAGCTCCAGGCGGAGCTGGCGTCCGCCCGCGCCGCCGCCCGCGCCGATCTGGACCGTCAGCGGGCCGAGTCCGAGTCCACCCGCAAGGAGCTGGAGACGCTGCGCAAGAAGCAGCGCAGCCTGGAGAGCGACACCCGCCGCGCGCAGGCCGAGACCCGCAGGCTGCAGGCCGAGCTGGCCGCCGGCGCCGCCGCTGCCGCCACCGAGCGCGGCGCGGCGGAGAGCGAGAACCGCCGGCTCAAGCACCGGGTCGCCGAGCTGGAGACCGCGCTGGAGGCCGGCCGCCGTTCGGCCCGCGAGGGCCGCAGCGTGGAGGACATGCGGCTGCGGCTGCTGCTGGACACCGTGCTCCAGTCGGCCCAGGGCCTGCAGCGCGAGCTGGCGCTGCCGGTCACCCGGCTGCATCCGGCCGACCTGGTGGACGCCGTGGTCCCGGGCACCGCCTCGCCGCACGACGTGGCCCGGCGCGGGCTGGCCGAGGACGACCCGGCGCTGCTCGACCAGCTGCTGGCGATCCCTCAGGTGCACCTGGTGGTCGACGGCTACAACGTGACCAAGACCGGCTACCCGACGCTGCCGCTGGAGCAGCAGCGGATGCGGCTGCTCGGCGGTCTGGCGATGCTGGCGCAGCGCACCCAGGCCGAGGTGACCTGCGTCTTCGACGGGCAGGACCTGGACGTCCCGGTGATCATGGCGCCACCGCGCGGGGTGCGGGTGCGGTTCAGCCGCACCGGGCAGACCGCCGACGAGCTGATCCGCCAGCTGGTCCGGGCCGAGCCGCAGGGGCGCCCGGTGGTGGTGGTCTCGGCGGACCGGGAGGTCGCGGACGGCGTGCGGAAGGCCGGCGCGCGCCCCGTTTCTTCGATTCTGCTGCTGAACCGGCTCTCCCGGACCTGATCGGGGCTCAGCCGGGCGGTAGCGTTCAACCGCAGACGCGGGTGCTGCCCAGCCCGGTTATCGGCAGGTCATCGCGCCGTGTGGGGATCGTGAAGGCCACTGCTCCGAACGTAGTTCGTCGCTGCGAAGGAGTAGCGCGAACATGTGATCTTCACTAGGGTCTGGCGTCAAACCTATTTTTCTGGTTACTCATCCGATCGGGTGAGGCCAGTAGAAGAAGGAGCAGTCCCGTGGCGACCCACCGCCGTTCCAAGCAGCCGAGCCGCGTGCGGGTCACCGTGCTCACCGCCGCTGCGGCGACTGCCGTTGCCCTCTCCGCGCAGACCGGGGCGTGGGCCGATCCCAAGCCGTCCACGGAGGACGTCAAGGCCCAGATCGACGCGCTGAACAACCAGCAGGAAGTCGCCTCCGAGAAGTACGACGGCATCAAGGAGCACGGCGACCAGATGCGCGCGCAGGCCGCGCAGCTGCAGGACGAGGTGGCGCGGACCCAGGACCAGGTCACCCAGCTGCAGTCCGGCCTCGCCGCGGTGGCCGGTGAGCAGTACCGCAACGGGGGCATCGACCCGTCGGTCCAGATGATGCTCAGCTCCAACCCGAAGACCTACCTGGACCAGGCCTCCAGCATGGATCTGGCCACCTCCACCCAGACCGACCAGCTCAAGTCGCTCCAGGCGGAGCAGCGCAAGCTGGACCAGGAGAAGAAGGAAGCCGGCGACGCGCTGGCCGAGCTGGACCGCTCCACCAAGGAGCTGAACGACGCCAAGACGGACGTGCAGAACAAGCTCGCGGCCGCGCAGAAGCTGCTCAACTCGCTGAGCGCCGCGGACCGCGCCGCGCTCCAGGCGGACGACCGCGCCTCGCGCAGCAGCAGCCGGGTGGACCTCAGCGCGCTGCCGCCGGCCTCCGGCTACGCCGGCGCCGCGGTGGCCGCCGCGCTCAGCAAGCTGGGCCACGCCTACGTCTGGGGCGCCTCCGGCTCCACCTACTTCGACTGCTCGGGGCTGACCCAGTGGGCGTACGGGCAGGCCGGCGTCTCGCTGCCGCGCACGACGTACGAGCAGGTCGACGTCGGCACCCGGGTGCCGAGCCTGGCGCAGGCCCAGCCCGGCGACCTGATCTTCTACGGCGGCGACCTGCACCACGTCTCCATGTACATCGGCAACGGCCAGGCGGTGCACGCCCCGCACACCGGCGACGTGGTCCGGATCGCGGACGCCGCCTCGATCGGTTCGATCAACCAGATCCGCCGCCCCTGACTGACGGCACTGACTGACGGGACGCCAGGGGCCGATGTGACCTGGGACACCCGTCCGTGCGCGACATGATCACCAGTCAGTGATCCACATAGCACGCAGAGTCAAAGTTAGCCGTTTTTTCTGACAAGGATTTGAACGGATCACAGATCTGTTACTAGGGTCAGGGACCGTACCACCGCGACCTTGGTCGCCCGACCCGGGCGGCGGCGGTGGTTCGCGCCGAGTTCGGAAAGCAGCACGGACAGTTGACTGTCCGGTGGGGAGCCCGCAGGGGCGCTGTGGACCGGAGCCGGGGAACCACGTTTCCCTCGGGGTGAATCGGCGCCAGAGTCGGCCTGACGGTCGGTGAGGCGTCGTAGGGCAGCTTCCAGCCCGAACCCGTCAGCTCACCCGGTAGGCGGTCGAAGGAAGAAGGATTCGTGGCGTCCCATCGTCGTCCCAAGCCCGTCGGTCGTACCCGCGCGTCGATCCTGACCGCCGCTGCCGCGACCGCCGTCGCCATCTCCGCGCAGAGCGCCGCGCACGCCGACCCGGCCCCGACCATCGACTCGGTCAAGACCCAGGTCGACCAGCTGAACGCGCAGGCCGACCAGGCCACCCAGCAGTACGACGGCGCGCAGGAGAAGCAGCAGACCCTGCAGAAGCAGGTCAGTGACCTGCAGGACCAGGTGGCGCGGCAGCAGGACCAGGTGACGAACCTGCAGACCGGGCTCTCCCAGGTGGCCGCCAACCAGTACGCCAACGACGGCATATCGCCGACCGTGCAGATGATGCTGACCACCCGCCCGGACAGCTTCCTGTCCCAGGCGAGTTCGCTCAATCAGCTGAACAGCACGCAGTCCGAGACGCTGAAGGAACTGCAGACCGAGCAGCGCAAGCTCGACCAGGACAAGGCCGAGGCGCAGAGCAAGCTCGCCGACCTGGACGCCACCACCCAGCAGCTCAAGACCGCCAAGGAGCAGGTCCAGAGCAAGCTGCAGGCGGCGCAGACCCTGCTCAACACGCTGACCGAGCAGCAGCGTCAGCAGATCGCCGCCGCCGAGGCGAAGGCCGCCGCCGACGCGCAGGCCGCCGCCCAGAAGGCCGCCGCCGACGCCCAGGCGGCCGCGGCCGCCAAGGCCGCCGCCGACTCGCAGGCCGCCGCCTCGCGCAGCACCACCCGCAGCGACCTGAGCGCCCCGTCCTCCGCCCCCTCCACCGCCGCCAGCGCGCCCGCCGCGCCGAGCGGTGGCGGCAGCAACTCGGCGGCCTCCGCCGCGATCGCCGCCGCCGTCAGCAAGCTGGGCACGCCGTACTCCTGGGGGGCGAGCGGCCCGAACAGCTTCGACTGCTCCGGCCTCATGCAGTGGGCGTACGCGCAGGCCGGCATCTCGCTGCCGCGCACCTCGCAGGAGCAGGCATCGGCCGGCACCAACATCGGCACCAACCTCGCCAACGCGCAGCCCGGCGACCTGCTCATCTTCTTCGGCAACGAGGGCCACGTCGGCATGTACGTCGGTGGCGGTCAGATGATCCACGCCCCGCACGAGGGCGCCGTGGTCAGGTACGAGTCCGCCTCGGTCATCACGCCGCTCGTGGCGATCGTGCGCCCCTGACACCTGGGGCCTGTCCGGGCGATCTTGCCGGGCGCGCGACGCCGGGCATCCCGCCTGGACGCACCGGCGAATCATCCAAGTACGGCCCAGTACGAGGACGATCCGCCGGCACGCCCAGCCGGGCGCCCAACGCCGCGCGCTGATCCGACAAGATCGCCCGGACAGGCCCCAGGCACCACGCCAACGGCCCGGCCCGGCTCCCTTCTTGGGGGCCGGGCCGCTGTCGTTCGGGCCCGGCTCGGCGCAAGTGCCCCGCGCTGGTGTCCGATTGGGGATCAAATATTCGTATTGGCCATGGTTTGGACTCCCTTGCCGGGACTCGCTAACGTCTGCGCTCGGACTTCCGTTCACCGACCTTGGCCTCCCCGCCGATTGGAGCCGTCAGCCCATGGCGATGCCGCAGCGCCCGGTCCCCCCGGGCCGTTCCCCGAATGCCCCGGCGGGCCGCTCGGGTGCCGCCGGGCGGCTCGCCCGGGTGCTGGCGGTCACCGCCGCCGCGACCACCGCGCTGGCGATGACGGCCGGACCGGGGCAGGCCGCGCCGCGGCCGGACAAGAGCGAGGTCAAGGCCCAGGTCGACCAGCTGTACGTGCAGGCCGAGCAGGCCTCGGAGAAGTCCAGCGCGGCCGAGGAGGCGCAGAAGCGCTTGCAGGCCGAGGCCGGTGCGCTGCAGTCGCAGGTCGCGACGGCCCAGGACACGCTCAACCGGATGCGCGGCGACCTGGCCACCGTCGCGGCCGCCGAGTACCGGGCCGGCGGTCTGGACCCGTCGATCCAGCTGATCCTCTCCTGCGACCCGGCGAACTACCTGGCCCGGGCCCGTGACCTCGGCCAGGCGGCCGAGCAGCGGGCCGCGACGCTGCACGAGGTGATCGAGCAGCAGCACCGGCTCGACCAGCGGCGGGCCGAGGCGACCGGCAAGCTCGCCGAGCTGGAGGCGGTGCGCCGCTCGCTGGCCGACGCCAAGCAGCAGGTCCAGCAACGGCTGAAGAGCGCGCAGGCGCTGCTCGACACCCTGACCGAGGCGGAGCGGGCCCAGCTCGTGGCGCAGGACGCCAGCGAGGCGCACGAGCGCGCGGCGCGCGGTGCGGACCGGGCCGAGCTGGGCAACCAGCCACCCGCCCCGGACCGGGTGGAACCGGGCAACCAGCCGCCCTCCTCGGACCGGGCGGCGGTCGCCCTGGCGGCGGTGCTCAGCAAGCTCGGTTCGCCCTACGTCTACGGATCCACCGGCCCGGGTACCTTCGACTGCTCGGGTCTGATGTACTGGGCCTGGCGGCAGGCCGGAGTGACCCTGCCGCGCACCTCGCAGGCGCAGGCGTTCGGGGGGCAGCGGATCAGCCTGGCCGAGGCGCGACCGGGAGACCTGGTGATCTTCTTCAAGGACATGCACCACGTGGGCATGTACGTGGGCAACGGCAACGTCGTGCACGCGCCGTACCCCGGGGCCCGGGTCCGCTACGAGAGCGCCTCGGTGATGCCGGTCGCGGCGGTGGTGCGGGTCTGAACGTCGAGCAGTCGGACGCCGCCGCCGGGAACCGCGCCGGGCAGGCCGTCTCGCATGCCACCGACTATCCCGCCCCGCCCCGGGCCCACGGCCGTCAACGGTCATCCGGCGCGGGCGGGTTGACCAGGCGTGCCGCGCTGCTGCTCGCGGCGGGTGCACTGACCCAGCTCTCGGTGCCGCGGGCGCCGCTGAGGCCGCACCCGGCGGTCGCCGCTCCGCTCACCGACGCCGGGCTGGCCGACCTGCTCGCGGCGCACGGCCGGACGCTGCGCAGCGGCCCGCTCGCCGCGCTGCCGCTGGCCCAGTTCGACTACCGGCTGACCGGCCGGGACGAGTCCGGCTGCTCGGCCGAGCTCTCCTACCGGCTGCAGGACTACGACGATTACCCCGCGCTGCTCCAGCGCCGCTTCGAGCTCGGCGCCGACGGCACGCTGGGCGCCGAGACGGCGGCCCCGCAGGCCGCCGCCGCGCCCTGGGACCTCGGCCCGCTGCACGTGGCCCGGGGCACCCACAGCCTGGTGCTCGGCCCGGCCGACCCGGTCGAGCTGACCGCACTCGCCGGGGTCGCCGACCAGGCGGTGCCGACCGTCAACGGACTCTGGGGGACCGACTGGGCCGGCCGGCTGCTGGTCCAGCTGCCGGACACCGAGCAGCAGTTCGCCGCGCTGCTCGGGGTGGCGGCCTCCTCGTACAGCGACATAGCCGCGGTGACCAGCGCGGTCGCCGGGGCCCCGGTGCACACCCCGGCGGACCGGGTGATCGTCAACCCCGACGCGTACCGCCAGCTCAGCGCGCTCGGCAGGCGTGTGGTCGTCACGCACGAGTCCACTCACGTGGCGACCCGGGCGGACACCCATCCGTGGACCCCGCTCTGGCTCTCCGAAGGGGTCGCCGACTACACCGGCTACCTGGGCACCGGGCGCACCGCGAAGCAGATCGCGCCCGAGCTGGCGCAGGACGTCGCGGGTGGCATGGTGCCCAGCCAGCTGCCGCTGGACACCGACTTCGCGGCCGGTTCGGCCGGCATCGCGCAGGCCTACGAGCTCTCCTGGCTGGCCTGCGACCTGATCGCCCGCAAGCACGGCAAGCCGGTCCTGGTCGCGGTCTACCGGGGAGTCGGCGCCGCTGGTCCGGGCGCCGGGCGTGAGCAGCAGCTGGACCGGGTCCTGCACCAGCACCTGGGCTACGGGCTGGCCGTGTTCACCAAGACGTGGGTGGCCGAGGTGCTCCGCCAGCTGAAGTAGCGGCGGCGGCTGAAGTAGCGGCGGGCAGCCGAAGCAGCGGCGGGCGTCAGCCGCGCTCGATCTCGTCCAGCAGGCTCTGCTCGTAGGCGATCCCGGGCCGGACCGGGTACTTCTTCTCCGGCGCGGGCAGCATGACGGTCGCCGGCGAGCCCCCCGCCGTCGGGCCGGCCGCGACCGGCGTGTCCATGGTGGACTGCCACAGCCGTCGGCAGGACACGATCGCGGCGGCCAGCAGCAGCAGGTTGCGCGAGCCCAGCACCACGACGCCCCAGGGCTGGCTGTTGACGATCGCTCCGAAGTCCATCGGGAACTCGATCGTGGTCAGCACGGTGGCGATCAGGATCATCACGGCCACCGGCCGCTGGCGGCTGCCGCGCACGGTCAGGCAGACCGCGGCGAGACCGACCAGCCAGATCATGTACTGCGGGCTGATCACCCGGCTGGTCACGGTGAAGATCAGCAGCGTGGCGAGCGCCGCGTCGTACGTGGTGGACGGCTGCCAGCGGCGGGCCCGCACCCGCCAGTACAGCAGCCAGGCGAAGCCGGCGATGCTCGCGCCGACCATGACCTTGGAGATCACCGTGACCCAGGGCCCGAGCATCTCGACCGAGCCGAAGTTCATCGTCACCGCGCCGTGCCAGCCGCCGGCCAGCCGGGCGATGTGCACCGGCAGCGCGCCCAGCGACTCGACCTCGATGCCGCGGCCGGCCTGGAAGCTCAGGAACTCGAAGGCGCCGTTCATGCCCGCGGCGAGCAGGAAGGCCAGCGTCGCGATCGCGGCCAGCGCGGCGCTCCAGGAGCGCCGGGTGCGCCGTCCGCGCGGCGTGCCGGCCAGCCCGAGCAGCGGCCAGACCTTGATCAGCCCGCCGAACCCGAGCAGTATGCCGCCCAGGACCGGTCTGCGCAGGATCACCAGCAGGCCGGTCACGGCGAGCGCGGTGACCAGGATGTCGTAGCGGCAGTAGACCGTCGGCCCGAGCAGCGGCACCCCGATCACCCAGATCCAGGCGCCGGCGAAGCTGCGGCCCTTGCGCATCCCCGAGCGCACCAGCATGCCCATCGCGAGCGCGTCGAAGACGCCGCAGATCACGTAGAAGGAGATCAGGTAGGACCAGGGCAGCATCCCGGGCAGCAGCATCACGAGCGCGGCGCCGGGCGGGTACTGCCAGGTCACGTCGTCCATCGGGAAGGTGCCGGTCTGCAGCACCTCGTACCAGCCGTGGTAGATCACCGAGACGTCGGTGGTCACGTCCAGGTTGCTGATCCGCAGGATGCCGAGCACCAGCAGCACGATCAGCGTCCGGGTGACCAGCCAGCCGGCTCCCAGCCCCCAGAGCCCGCGGCGGCCGGGGGCGGCCGGCGTGACGGCGGTGGCCCCCGGCGTTGGGGCCACGGCAAGGGCGAGACCGCCGCCGCCGTCGATGCCGCCCTGACCGGCCGCGCCGTCCTCCGCCAACACCACTGAGCTCCCTCGTTGCTTCGCCGCGCGCCTGCCTGGCCCGGGTCGGTGTCCGACACCGTGCGGAGCCCGTGGGGGTCCGTCTGGACTAGGACAGACTCAGCGGGGAAACGGTTCCGGTGCGGTCTTCCGTTCCCGGCTGGTCGGCATGGTGACCTATGGTACGGATCAGCGAGCGGTGAACCGAGCACCCCCCGACCGAGCGAGCCGTGGCCAGTATGCCGAAAACCTTCATTGTCACCAACGACTTTCCCCCACGTCCAGGGGGAATCCAGCAGTTCATCCACAACATGGCGGTGCGTCAGCCGGCCGACTCGATTGTGGTGTACGCCTCATCGTGGCGGGACGGTTCCGAGGTGGCCGCCTTCGACGCCGAGCAGCCGTTCCCGGTGATCCGCGACCGCAGCACGATGATGGTGCCGACGCCGCGGGTGACCAGGCGGGCCGCCGAGATCCTGCGGGCCGAGGGCTGCGACCGGGTCTGGTTCGGCGCGGCCGCTCCGCTGGGGTTGATGGCCCCCGCGCTGCGCCGGGCGGGCGCCGGGCGGCTGCTCGGCATGACGCACGGCCACGAGGCCGCCTGGGCCCAGCTGCCGGGCTCGCGGCAGCTGCTGCGCCGGATCGGCGAGGGCACCGACGTGCTGACCTACCTCGGTGAGTACACCCGCTCCCGGATCGCCCGCGCGGTCGGGCCCGGCCCGGCCGCCCGCATGGTGCGGCTGCCGCCGGGAGTGGACGAGAAGGCGTTCCACCCCGGCTCCGGCGGCGCCGAGGTGCGGGCCCGGCTCGGTCTCAGCGACCGTCCGGTCGTCGTCTGCGTCTCCCGGGTGGTGCCGCGCAAGGGGCAGGACACGCTGATCGCCGCGCTGCCGCGGATCCTGGCCGCCGAGCCGGAGGCGGTGCTGCTGGTCGTCGGCGGTGGGCCCTACCTGCCCGAGCTGCGCAAGCTCGCGCAGGCCACCGGCGTGGACCGGTCGGTGGTGTTCACCGGCGAGGTGCCGTGGGCCGAGCTGCCCGCGCACTTCGGCGCCGGCGACGTCTTCGCGATGCCGTGCCGGACCAGGCGCGGCGGGCTGGACGTCGAGGGGCTCGGCATCGTCTACCTGGAGGCCTCGGCGACCGGGCTGCCGGTGGTGGCCGGGGACTCCGGCGGGGCGCCTGACGCCGTGCTGGAGGGCGAGACGGGGTACGTGGTGCCCGGCGGCTCGCCGGCCGCGGCGGCGGACCGGATCGTCCGGCTGCTCGGCGACGAGGCACTGCGCCGCAAGCTCGGCGAGGCCGGGCGGCGCTGGGTGGAGGACGCCTGGCGCTGGGACCTGCTCGCCGGGCGCCTCGGCGAGCTGCTCGCGGCGGAGTAGTAGTCGACGAAAGAGGGGGCGCGCTGCTCGTTGCGAGCGGCGCGTCCCCTCTTCTTGGTCACTACTTCTGGTAGAGCGCCTCGACCTCGGTCGCGTAGTCCTTCAGCACGACGTTGCGCTTGAGCTTCAGCGAGGGCGTCAGGTAGCCGTTGGCCTCGGAGAAGACGGTGTCCAGGATCCGGAACTTCTTCACCGCCTCGGCGTGCGAGACCGCCTTGTTGCCCTCGTCCACCGCCTCCTGGATCGCGGCCAGCAGCTGCGGGTCGTCGCGCAGCTCGGCCGGCGTGGCGGGCGGGCGCCCGTTCAGCTCCAGCCACCTGGGCAGGAACTCCTCGTCGATGGTGACCAGGCAGGCGATGAACGGCCTGCGGTCGCCGACCACCATCACCTCGCCGACCAGCGGGTGCGCGCGGATCCGGTCCTCGATCACCGCGGGGGCCACGTTCTTGCCGCCGGCCGTGACGATGATCTCCTTCTTGCGGCCGGTGATGGTCAGGTAGCCGTCGGAGTCCAGCGAACCGAGGTCGCCGGTTGCGAACCAGCCGTCGCGCAGCGCCTCGGCGGTCGCGGTCGGGTTGTTCCAGTAGCCGGTGAAGACCTGCGGGCCGTTCAGCAGCACCTCGCCGTCCTCGGCGATCCGCACCGTGGAGCCGGGGACCGGCTGGCCGACCGTGCCGATCTTCGGCTTGTCGTCCGGGTTGAAGGTGAAGGCGGCGCAGGTCTCGGTCAGGCCGTAGCCCTCCAGCACGGTGAAGCCGGCGCCGCGGTAGAAGTGGCCGAGGCGCTCGCCGAGCGGCGCGCCGCCGGAGATCGCGTGGGTGGCCCGGCCGCCGAGCGCGGCCCGCAGCTTGCTGTAGACGAGCTTGTCGAAGACCGCGTGCTTGAGCTTGAGCAGCAGGCCCGCGCCGCCCTGGTCCTGGGCCCGGCTGTAGGCGATCGCGGTGTCGGCGGCCCGGTCGAAGATCTTGCCCTTGCCGTCCGCCTGGGCCTTGGCCCGCGCGGTGTTGTAGACCTTCTCGAAGACCCGGGGCACGCCCAGGATCAGCGTCGGGCGGTACGAGGCCAGCTCGGCGGTGACGTCCTTGATGTCCGAGACGTGGCCGATCTTGATCGGGGCGATCGCGGCGGCGATCTCGGCGATCCGGCCGAGCACGTGGGCCAGCGGCAGGAAGAGCAGCACCGAGCTCTCGCCGGTGCGGAACAGCTCGGGCATCCGGGCCGTCACGTTGCCGAGCTCGGAGATGAAGTTGCCGTGGGTGAGTTGACAGCCCTTCGGGCGGCCGGTGGTGCCCGAGGTGTAGACGATGGTCGCGAGCGAGTCCTCGGTGGGGACCGAGCGGCGCTCGGTCACGGTCGCGTCGGTGACCGAGGCGCCGGCCGCGGCCAGTGCGGCGATCGCGCCCTGCTCGATCTGCCAGGTGTGCCGGAGCTCGGGCAGCCGGTCGCGGACCGACTCGACCACGGCGGCGTGGCTGTCGGTCTCGGTGACCAGCGCGACCGCACCGGAGTCGCTGAGGATCCAGTGCACCTGCTCGGCGGAGGAGGTCTCGTACACCGGGACGGTGACCGCGCCCGCGCTCCAGATCGCGAAGTCCAGCAGCGTCCACTCGTAGCGGGTGCGCGACATCACGGCGACCCGGTCGCCCGGCGTCACGCCGGAGGCGATCAGGCCCTTGGCCACCCGGTGCACCTCGGTCAGGAAGGCGCTCGCGCTGAGGTCCTGCCACTGGCCGTTCAGCTTCCGGCTGATCACCGCGACACCCGGGTGCCGGGCGGCGTTCTGGTGGACCAGGTCGGAGAGGTTGCCGCCGCTCGGTACCTGGTATCGGGCCGGAAGGCTGAACTCGTCGAGCACTACTGCTCCTCGTCTGCGACGCTGCGGGACGGCAGGACGTTACTGCCCGGTAAGGAGATTCGGATAGGGGGGTCGGCCGCGGTGTTCGAAGTGTCACATCCGCAGCTCGGCGCTGATCGTTCCGACCCGCACCTTACGACAGCCGTCCGGTGACCCGTCGGTAGGGCTCCTGGGGCAGCCCCGGTGGGCCGGGGGGTGCCCGCCGCCGCGATAGCCTTCGAGGGCACCTGAGCATTCCAGGGCACCTGACGAGTGGCACGGGACGACGCGGAGGCCCACCCATGGCGGAACACACCAGGTCGAGCATTGTCATCGCGAAGCCGCCGGCCGAGGTGATGGCAGTGATCGCCGACTTCGAGGCGTACCCGCAGTGGACCGGTGAGGTCAAGGAGATCGAGGTGCTCGGCCGCACCGAGCAGGGCCGGGCCAGCGAGGTCCGGCTGGTGCTGGACGCCGGTGCGATCCGCGACGAGCACGTGCTCGCGTACACCTGGGAGGACGACCGGCTCGTCTCCTGGACGCTGGTCAAGAGCCAGATGCTGCGCGCGCTGGACGGCTCGTACGCGCTGGCGCCGGTCGGCGGCGGCACCGAGGTGACCTACCAGCTGGCCGTGGACGTCAAGATCCCGATGCTCGGCATGATCAAGCGCAAGGCCGAGAAGGTGATCATCGACCGTGCGCTCGCCGGTCTGAAGAAGCGCGTCGAGGG
The DNA here is from genome assembly GCF_057158765.1 of Kitasatospora sp. NEAU-69. Taxonomy (NCBI): domain Bacteria; kingdom Bacillati; phylum Actinomycetota; class Actinomycetes; order Kitasatosporales; family Streptomycetaceae; genus Kitasatospora; species Kitasatospora sp. NEAU-69. The sequence continues at coordinate 17,421 of NZ_JBWXUE010000056.1, read as the reverse complement.
CTGATCCGAGTCATGGCACAGGCGGGGGAGCGGCAGCAGCAGCCGGGTGGTGCGGAGCAGGCGGTCCGGACGGTCCTGGTCACCGGCGACCCGGCCGCAGTGCCCGCGGTGGCCGCCGCCACCGCGCTGCACGCCGCCCGGCGCGGCCTGCGCACCCTGCTGCTCGCCGCCGACGACCCGTACCGGCTGGTCGATGACGCACTCGGCCTGCGGCTGACCGGCGGCCCCGCAGCCGTCGACGACGGCCTGTGGGCGAGCCGGATCGACGAGCAGGACGCGTTCCGGCGCGCCCTGGCCGGGCTGGACGGGCGACTGCGCACCGGCTTCGACCTGCTCGGCGTGGACCCGCTGGAGCCCGACGAGCTGACCGCGCTGCCCGGCACCCGCGAGCTGGCGCTGTTGCACGCGCTGCGGCTGCCCGCCGGCAGCTACGACCTGGTGGTCGCCGCCGCCCCGCCGCCCGCCGAGCTGACCGCCGCGCTCGCGCTGCCCGAACAGCTGGACCGCTACCTGGCCCGGCTGCTGCCCGAGCAGCGCCAGGCCGCCCGCGCGCTGCGCCCGCTGCTGGCCGCGGTGGCCGGCGTCCCGATGCCCTCCGAGTGGCTGTACAGCGCGCGCGGCTGGGCGGCCGGCGAGCTGGCCGCGACCCGGCGGGTGATCGAGTCGCCCGGCACCTCGGTGCGGCTGGTCGCCGACGCCGGCTCCTGCTCGCCGGGCGGACTGCGCCGGGCCGCCGCCGGTCTCGCGCTGTTCGGCCACCGGCTGGACGCGGTGGTCGCGCACCGCACGCTGCCGCCCGCCGCGGCGGCCTCCGCCGATCCGTGGCTGGCCGGGCAGGCCGCCCGGGAGCGGGACCGGTTGGCCCGGCTGGAGCTGGGCGTGCCGCTGCTGACGGCCGACCAGTCGGCCGGCGACCTGCCGGCGCTGGCCGCGCAGCTCTACGGTGACGGCCCCGGCCCGGCCCCCGTCACCGACTGGCCGTGGCGCGCCGAGGACCGGCTGGCCGAGGACGGCGTGCTGATCTGGCGCCTCACCGCGCCCGGCGCCGAGCGCGCCGACCTGGAGCTGATGCGGCGCGGCGACGAACTGGTGGTCGGCCTCGGCGCGTACCGGCGGATCCTGCCGCTGCCCGCCGCGCTGCGCCGCTGCACGGTCGAAGGGGCCGCACTGCGTGACGGCGAGTTGACGTTGCGCTTCGCGCCGGACCCGGACCTCTGGCCACAGGGCCGGTAGCAACCGGTAGCGTCGAGTGGTGGGCGCGGATGCGTCCACTGCTTGGAAAGGCGCGCGTGATGAAGAGTTCAGAGCCACAGGACCCGCAGCCCGGTGCCGGCCAGCTGGTCGATGAGGTGCGCAAGCTGGCCTGCGCGGTCGGCGAGCAGGCCGAACGGGCCTTCGGCCGGATCAGGGACGAGCACCCCGAGGTCTACCGGCACCTCTCGGCCGCCGGTTCCGAGCTGGTGGCCGCCTACCGGGCCGCGGTGGCCGGGCACGAGCGGCGCTGGGCCGCGCCGGCGCAGCAGGAATCCGAGCACATCGACGTGGACGGCTGAGCCGTCCGCCGGCCCCGGCCGCGCCCTGCGACGCTACGCGCGCTGACTACCCAGTGGATTCCCGTCACTACCGAAAGCCCTGAATCGTACGACTTTTGAAGCCTCTCGGCGGGGTTCCCTCGGCCTTGTCTTCGGATAATGTATGGGCCAGGTGTGTACGGGAGCACGGCCGGGCGGGAACAGGAACCGTTCCGCCCCATCGGGCACGAGCGAATGACTGAGGGACACATGGCTCTGACCATCGGCGTCGACGTCGGCGGTACCAAGATCGCGGCTGGTGTGGTCGATGAGTCCGGCGAGATCCTGGCCCGGACCCGGGTACCCACGCCGGCCGACCCGCAGTGGGCAGTGGATGCGATCGCCCAGGCCGTGCGCGAGCTCAAGGCGCAGTACGGCGAGATCGCGGCCGTCGGCGTCGGCGCCCCCGGCTTCGTCGACCGCGACCGCTCCACGGTGATCTTCGCCCCGAACATCGCGTGGGAGAACGAGCCGCTGGGCGGGCGGATCGCCGAGCTCACCGGCATCACCACGGTCGTGGAGAACGACGCGAACTGCGCGGCCTGGGCCGAGTTCCGGTTCGGCGCGGCGGCCGAGCACGAGGACATGGTGCTGATCACGGTCGGCACCGGCATCGGCGGCGGCATCGTGCTCGACGGCCGGCTGCAGCGCGGCCGGTTCGGCGTGGCCGGCGAGATCGGCCACCTCAACATGGTGCCGGACGGCCTGCTCTGCGGCTGCGGCGGCAAGGGCTGCTGGGAGCAGTACGGCTCCGGCCGGGCGCTGCGCCGCTACGGCCGGGAGAAGGCGGCCGCCGACCCGGTGCGCGGCAAGCACATGCTGGAGCTGAACGACGGCGTGGCCGACACGATCCGCGGCATCCACATCACCGAGGCGGCCGAGGCCGGTGACCCGCTCGCGCTGGAGTGCTACGACGAGCTGGCCGACTGGCTCGGCCGGGGCATGGCCGACCTGGCCGCGCTCTTCGACCCGGGCGTCTTCGTGCTCGGCGGCGGTGTCTCCGACTCCGGCCGGCTGCTGCTCGACCCGGTGGCCAAGGCGTACGAGAAGTACCTGACCGGTGGCGAGCACCGGCCGCGCGCCGAGGTGGTGCTGGCCTCGATGGGTTCGGCGGCCGGCATCGCGGGCGCCGCCGACCTGGCCCGCATGGCCTGACACCGTCCGGGATCCGACGTTTTCCGGCTGCTTTCGGCCACGACCGGCTCCGCCACGGCGGAGCCGGTAGCGTGTCAGGAGTGACTGGGGTGACTTCGACTGCGGCTGCGACTGCGACCGGGCTGACCACGACCGGGCCGGCCGCGAGCGGGCCGGCCGCTGCCGGGCTCGGCCTGCCGGCCTCCGGGCCTGAGGCGGACGGCGCCGAGCGGGTCCGGGTCCTCAGCTACAACATCCGCTCGCAGCGCGACGACCGGCGGGCGCTGGCCCGGGTGATCCGCGCCTGTGAGCCGGATCTGATCTGCATTCAGGAGTCGCCGCGCTACTGGCGCCCCGAGGGCCAGGCGGCCTGGCTGGCCCGCAACACCGGCACGGTGATCCTCTCCGGCGGCGGGCGGAGCGCGGCCGGCCCGCTGCTGCTCGGCCGGATGCGGACGCAACTGCTCAGCCGGCACGACCTGTTGCTGCCCAAGCACCGCGGCATGCATGCGCGCGGCTTCGCGACCGCGATGGTGCGGATCGGGCACAGCGTCCCGTTCGCGCTGACCAGTTGCCACCTGAGCTTCATCCCGGGGGAGCGGCTGCAGCAGTTCGAGCTGCTGCGCGAGCACGCGGCGATCAGCCCGTACTCGGTGATCGGCGGGGACTTCAACGCGCACCCGGAGGACGCGGACTGGCACGGCCTGGCCGCGCACTACCAGGACGGCTGGGCGACCAGCCCGTGGGGCGGTGAGTACACCTCGCGCCCCGGTGACCCGTTCCAGCGGCTGGACGCCGTCTTCGCCTCGCCCGCGATCGAGGTGCTCGCCTGCGGCGTGCCGCCGCTGCCGACCGCTGACCTGCTGGCGGCCACCGACCACCTGCCGGTCGTCGCGGTGCTGCGGGTGCCGGCGGCCTGAAGCCCTGGGGCCTGAAGCCCTGAGGCCTGACGTCCCATCAGCGGATCGCGGCTGGTCGCGCCCGATCGCGGCCGAGTGTGTGACCAACCGTGACTGACTGTTGGTCAGACAACTTTCTGTCAGCTGCTGCCGGATCGACTGCGTCGGATCTCTTCACGAGTCATGTGATGTATGCAATGGTACATGTCACACACCCCACCGTGGCATGCTCGACGCGGCCAGGGATCCGTCGTGTGCCGTAACCCCACTCTTCAACTACGGCTCTGGCGACGAATTCTGAGGCTCCGTCAACCCCAGTGCAGGCCACGGTCCTCGCCGAAGGCCGCGCTTCCCAGGCGCGGCCCCCCACATCGGGAGACCCTCACGTGAGAAGCACCACCGTCGGGCGCAGCATGCCCCGACTCCTGATAGCCGGCCTCGCGCTCACCATGGGCCTTGGTCTCAACATCCCGCAGGGCCACGCCCAGACGCTCTCGCCCGCCACCCCCAAGGCGGCCGCCAAGCCCCGCGCACCCCGGCCCGGCCTCGCCCCACAGCCGGCCACCGGCACCGTCCGCGACGACGAGTCGCGCGTCGCCGCCAAGGACCGTCCGCCGCTGCCGGCCGACAACTCGGCGCTGCACCAGGACTACAGCAAGGCGCGTACGGTCGCGCCGCACGCCGCACACCCGGCCACCACCACCTGCTCCACCGCCGCGTTCACCGGCAGCACCGGCAGCGCGCTGGTGCAGGCGATCCAGGCGGCCGGCTCGGACTGCGTCAACACCCTCTTCACCCTGACCGGTTCCGACGCGCACGCCGCGTTCCAGGAGTCGCAGATGGTCACCGTCGCGAACGCGCTCGCCGCGGCCTCGCCGGCCTACCCGGGTGACGACAGCACACAGGTGCTGGAGTTGGTGCTCTACCTGCGGGCCGGCTACTACGTCCAGTGGGGCAACGCCTCCGACGTGGGCAGCTACGGCCCCGCGCTGCAGAGCGCGATCCAGGCCGCGCTGGACGCCTTCTACGCGAACCCGCACAGCACGGACGCCACCGACGCGAACGGCGCGGTGCTCGCCGAGGCCGTCACGCTGATCGACAGCGCCGGCCAGAACGCCCGCTACCTGCCGGTGCTCAAGAAGCTGCTGACGAACTACAACAGTTCGTACAACGCGTCCTACAACATGGTGAACGCGGTCAACAACGTCTACACCGTGCTGTTCCGCGGCCACCAGAACGCCGACTTCATCGCGGCGACCGAGGCCGACCCGAGCATCCTGGACACGCTCGGCACCTTCGCGAGCAACAACCTCTCGCTGCTCGGCGGCCCGCAGAGCTTCCTCGCCGCGAACGCCGGCACCGAGTTGGCCCGCTTCCTGCAGGACAGCACGCTGCTGCCCAAGGTGCGCCCGATGGTCAAGGGCCTGCTCGCCGAGTCGGCGATGACCGGCTCCACCGCGCCGCTGTGGGTCGGCGTCGCCACCCAGGCCGACCAGTACGACCAGGCGAACTGCTCCGACTACAACACCTGCGACCTGGCCGACCGGCTGAAGGCCGCGGTGCTGACGATCCAGTACACCTGCAGCCCGTTCCTCAAGATCGAGGCCCAGGCGCTGACCACCGACGAGCTGAACGCGACCTGCAACAGCCTGATCGGCGAGACCGCGTTCTTCCACAACCTGGTCAAGGACCCCGGCCCGCTGCCCGGCGACCTGAACACCACGCTCACGCTGGACATCTTCCACTCCACCGCCGACTACCAGACCTACGCCGGCGAGATCTTCGGGATGAGCACCGACAACGGCGGGATGTACATGGAGGGCAACCCCTCCGACCCGGCCAACGTGCCCCGGTTCGTCGCCTACGAGGCGGACTGGCTGCGCCCGAGCTTCCAGATCTGGAACCTCAACCACGAGTTCACGCACTACCTGGACGGCCGCTTCGACACCGCCGGCGACTTCACCGCCGCCACCTCGACCCCCGACACGATCTGGTGGATCGAGGGCCTGGCCGAGTACGACTCCTACACCTACCGCGGCCTGGTGGACACCGACGCGGTGGCCGACGCGGCCAAGGCCGGCTACCCGCTGAGCACCGTCTTCGCCAACACCTACAACAGCGGCGAGGACCGGATCTACCCGTGGGGCTACCTCTCGGTGCGCTACATGCTGGAGCGCCACCGCCCCGACGTGGACAAGCTGCTCGGCTTCTACCGCTCCGGTGACTACCAGGGCGCGCTCGGCCTGCTCACCGGCATCGGCACCAGCTATGACGCGGACTGGTCCAGCTGGCTCGCCGCCTGCGCCGCCGGCGCCTGCAACGACAACATCCCGCAGCCGCCGACCGCCACCTTCACCACCCAGGTGAACGGCCTCTCGGCGAACTTCGCCGACACCACCGCCCCCACCGGCGCGACCGTCGTCTCCCGCAGCTGGGACTTCGGCGACGGCACCACCTCCACCGACGCCGACCCGGTGAAGACGTACGCCAACCCCGGCACGTACACCGTGCACCTCACCGTGCTGGACAGCGACGGCGGTTCGGCCGCGACCACCGGCACCGTGACGGTCACGGCCACCGGCTCGACCGAGTGCACCGACCCCGACGTGCGGGTGCTCGGCCAGAACTGCGGCCGCAGCAACCTCGCCCAACCGGCCGGTGGCTACGGCTACTTCTACATCAACGTGCCGGCCGGCACGAAGCAGCTCACCATCACCACGAGCGGCGGCACCGGCAACGTCAACCTCTACTTCAACAAGAGCACCTGGGCGAACAGCAGCAACGCGACGGCCCGCTCGACCGGTGCCGGCACCAGCCACACCCTGACCATCAGCTACCCGCACGCCGGCGCGAACTACATCAGCCTGCTCGGGACCAGCGACTTCTCCGGCGTCACCGTGACCACGCAGTACTGATCACCGCTCATCACCACTTGCAACGACGCAGCGCCCCGGGGGAGTCCCCGGGGCGCTGCTCCGTACTGTCAGGCGTCAGACGACGGCGCCGCCGTGCGGGTCCGGCGGCTCGTCCTCGTCGCGGTCCTTCATCCGGACCACCAGCGTGACGAAGCCGCCGAGGAACGCGGTGATGCCGACCCAGGCCGGCCAGCCGGCCACCTCGCGCCAGAACAGCACGTCGAAGAGGAGCAGCGCCGGCCCGCCGAGCACGGCGATCCAGGCGAACCTCGACGTGGTGTCGCCGGTCGGCAGCGGCGGTGGCTCGGGCGGCACGAAGTGGCCCTCGTCCGGGTCCTCGGCCGCCTCCCAGCTGCGCGGGCCCGGCGGTGGGCCGGGCACCGGCTGGCCGGGCGTGATCCGCGGCCGCGGCTGCGGCTTGAAGCCGCCGATGTCGCCGGTGCCGAAGCCCTTCTTGGTGCCGGGGTCGTTCCTGATCCCCAGGTCGTTCCTGGCACCCAGGTCGTTCTTCGCCCGCAGGTTCTCGATCTCCGGCCAGTCGGAGCGGGTCAGGTCCACCGGGTCGTCGAACTGCGCGACCAGTGCGGCGAAGATGGCGTCCTGCTCGGCCTGGCTGCCGGGGGCCGGCGCCGGGCGTGGTTCGCTCTCGGTGGGGCGGTCCTCGTCGTCGCCCGCGGTGTTGCTCTCCTGCTCGTGCACTGCCGGCCCTTCGGTCCTGGTCGCCCTCAGCCCTGCTGGTCTGTGGCCTTCGCTACCGCGGACAACCGTCGGACGAACCCGAGGGATTCCTCGAAGATCAGTTCGTCGTCGTGGTCGAGCGTTGCCACGTGGTAGCTGCGCTCGCACAGCCGCTCCGTCACATCGACCGAGGATATCCGGGCCAGCACCAGAGCGGAGTTCGCCGGCGAGACCACGTGGTCCCGGGGGCTGCGCAGCAGCAGGAGCGGCTGGTCGACCCGGGGCAGCGCCTCCTGGACCTCGCGCCAGAAGTGGGAGAGCGACCAGAGCGCGTGCGTCGGCAGCCGGTCGTACCCGAGCTCGACGGCGCCGGGCCGGGCGATGTCACTGGTGATCCCGGGCACGCTGGGCAGCAGGTGGCGCAGCACCGGCAGCAGCGCGATGGCCGGCTTGTCGGAGCGCACCGAGGGGTTCACCACGACCACCCCGGCGACCTGCTTGCCGTAGTCCGCGGCCAGCTTGAGCGCGAGGCCGCCCCCCATCGAGAGGCCGAAGACGAAGACCTGCTCGCACTCCCGGGTGAGCAGCAGCAGTTCGCGGGAGACCTCCGCGTACCAGTCCTCCCACCGGGTCACCTGGAGGTCCTGCCAGCGGGTGCCGTGGCCGGGCAGCAGCGGCAGCGAGACGGTCAGCCCGGCGGCGGCCAGGTGATCGGCCCACGGGCGCAGCGACTGCGGTGAGCCGGTGAAGCCGTGACAGAGCAGCACCCCGACCGGCCCGCCGCGGTGGTGGAACGGCTCGGCACCGGGCAGCAGCGGCATGCGGGGCTCCTTGCGGGTTCTCGACCGGGGGCTCGACCGGGTACTCGACTCGGCGGTGGACCGGGCAGGGGCGGGAGCCGCATCGTCCCATGGGCGCGTGCCTGCGTACACCCCCTCTGGTGCAGTCCGGGGGCTGTCGGGGCATTAGGATCGACCGGTCTGCAATACAGGAGGTCCGGAGTTGTTCTACCGACTGATGAAGATCATCGTCACCCCTCTGCTTCGGATCTTCTTCCGTCCGTGGATGGAGGGTGCCGAGAACATTCCGGAAGAGGGCGCCGCGATCATCGCGAGCAATCACCTCTCCTTCTCGGACTCCTTTTTCCTGCCCGCGCTGATGAAGCGCCGGGTCACCTTCATCGCGAAGGCGGAGTACTTCAACACGCCGGGCCTCAAGGGCCGGCTGACGGCGGCTTTCTTCAAGGGCGTCGGTCAGCTTCCGGTGGACCGCTCGGGCGTGCGCGGGGCCGGCGAGGCCGCGATCCGCAGCGCGATCGCGGTGATCGACCGTGGTGAGCTCTTCGGCGTCTACCCCGAGGGCACCCGCTCGCCCGACGGCAAGCTGTACCGCGGCAAGGTCGGCGGCCTGGCCCGGGTGGCGCTGGCCACCGGTGCACCGGTGATCCCGGTCGCGATGATCGACACCGAGAAGGTCCAGCCGCCCGGCCAGGTGATCCCCAAGTTCGGCATCCGCCCGGGTATCCGGATCGGCCGCCCGCTCGACTTCTCCCGTTACCAGGGCATGGAGAACGACCGCTTCATCCTTCGTTCGGTCACGGACGAGGTGATGTACGAGATCATGCGGCTCTCCGGCCAGGAGTACGTGGACATCTACGCGACCGCCGCCAAGCGGCAGATCGCGGACGAGAAGAAGCGCGCCGACGCCGAGCGCCGCGCCGAGCAGCGCGAGCAGCGGGCGGCGGAGAAGGCGGCCGAGAAGGAGAAGCAGGAGCTGGAGAAGGCCGAGAAGGCCGAGAAGGCCGAGAAGGACGCCGCGGAGCACGACGAGAAGTAGCACCGCACGTGCCGATGGGCGGGCCCGCGATCGTGGGCCCGCCCATCGCCGTTCCGGCTGCTCGTCGGGCCCGTCGGGCTCGCCCTGCTCAGTCCGCGACCTGGAAGCTGTAGTTGAAGTCCGTGTGCCCGTAGTGGCGCATCATGCTGAGCCAGAACGGCATCAGCATCTCCATCCCGCGTGCGGCCTTGATCCCGCCGAGGTCGATCACGTCCTGGTTCGGCCAGTTGAAGGCGGTCAGCAGCCCGGACACCTCGCGCTTGGCCGCGGCGTCGTCCCCCGCGATGAACGCCAGGTGCCGGCCCGGCACCCGCCCCGGGTTCACCATCACCGGCGCCGACATCGTGTTGAGCGCCTTCACCACCCGGGTCCGCGGAAAGGCGCGCTGGATCCGCTCGCCGACGCTGTCGGTGTTGACCGGGTCGAGGGTGGCCTCCCCCTCGGGCGAGAAGACCAGCGGGTTCGACACGTCGATCAGCACCTTCCCGGCCAGCGCCTCCTCCCCGGCCGCCGCCAGCACGTCGAGCGTGGCCGTGCCGGGCGTCGCGTTGATCACCAGCTCGCCGAACGCGGCCGCCTGCGCGAACGTCCCGCAGTGCCCGCGCGCCCCGGCTGCCTCGGCCCACGCACTGCCGGTCGGGCTGGCGTCGCTGCGCGAGCCGAGCGTGATGTCGTGCCCGAGGGAGAGCAGCTTGCCGGCGAGTGTCTGGCCGACCGAGCCGGTGCCGAGGATTGCGATGCGCATGTCGGCCAGTGTGCCGCAGGTCACAGAGGAGGAGGGGAAGGCGCGGCGAGCCGGGCCCGGTGGGGCACCGCCCGGCTCTGCGGGATCCCACCGCCCGGTCAAGGTCAGGGCGGTGGGACTCGCTCGTCCGGGTGACGGCCAGGGTGGCTGTGCCCGTCAGTTCCCGACCGGCACCGCGCCGCGCAGCAGCTCCGCGACCACGCCCACGCCGTCCTTGGTCAGCACCGACTCCGGGTGGAACTGCAGGCTCGCGAAGCCGGGGCCGCGCAGGGCGTGGATGTCGCCGGTGGCCGGGTCGTGGGCGACCTCGATGCTCTCGGCCGCCAGCCGGGCGGCCTCGGCGGGGCCGCAGTGCGCGGTGAAGGTGTTGTAGAAGCCGACGGTCTGCGCGGCGCCGAACAGGTCGATCGTCTCCTGCGCGCCCTGGTAGACCGTGGCCTTGCGGCGCAGCGGCAGGCCGAGCTCTCCGCAGAGCAGCTGGTGGCCGAGGCAGACGGCGAGCAGCGGGTGCGCCCGGGTGCCGGCGCGGGTGGCCGCCAGGGCGTCGGCGGCGATCGGGCGCAGCAGCGCCATCTTCGGGTCGGCGGTGTCGGCCGGGTCGCCCGGGCCGGGGCCGAGCACCAGCGGACCGGGGTGCGCGGCGACCCGCGCGCGCAGCCCCGGGGTGTCGTAGCGCAGCACCGAGACCTGGTGGCCGAGCGAACGCAGCAGGTGGGCGAGCATCGCGGTGAAGGTGTCCTCGCCGTCCACCACCAGGGTCGGCTCGGGCTCGCTGACCGTCAGCTGGTCCTGCATCCGCAGCCAGAACGGCGCCAGGCCGGCCCGGCGGGAGTCCAGCGCGGCCTGCACCCGGTGGTCGTCGGCCAGGCGCGGGTTGGTCGGGTGCGCGTCGGTGCCGGCCTGCGGTACGGCCGGGGCCGGCAGCGCGCCGATCGCGGTGAGCACGCCGGCCGCCTTCGCGTGCGTCTCGGCGACCTCGGAGTCGGGGTCGGAGTGGCGCACCAGCGTGGCGCCGACCCGGACCACCAGCCGGCCGGTCGCCGGGTCGATGTCGGCGGTGCGGATGCAGATCGGCGAGTCGAGCTGCTGGCCGCCGCCGGCCGAGCGGCCGATCAGCGCGAGTGCGCCCGAGTAGTAGCCGCGCCCGGTGGGCTCGTAGCGGCGGATCACCCGGGTCGCGTTCTGCACCGGGCTGCCGGTGACGGTCGCCGCGAACATGGTCTCGCGCAGCACGTCCCGGACGTCCAGCGAGGTGCGCCCGCGCAGCTCGTACTCGGTGTGCGCGAGGTGCGCCATCTCCTTGAGGCGCGGGCCGAGCACCTGGCCGCCGAGGTCGCCGACCGTGCACATCATCTTCAGTTCCTCGTCGACCACCATGGTGAGCTCCTCCAGCTCCTTGGGGTCGTGCAGGAAGTCGATCAGCGAGTCGATCGTCGGGCCGCCGGCCGGATAGCGGTAGGTGCCGGAGATCGGGTTCATCACGACCGTCCCGCCGCTCTGCCGCACGTGCACCTCCGGTGAGGCGCCGACCAGCACGCGGTCGCCGGTGTGCACCAGGAACGTCCAGTACGCGCCGCGCTCCTGTTCGAGCAGCCGCCGCAGCAGGCTCAGCGCGAGCTCCGGCGAGAAGCCCTCCAGCGTCCCGCCGAAGTCGCGGCGGATCACGAAGTTCGCGCCCTCGCCGCTGCCGATCTCGTCCCGGATCACCCGGCGGACGATCTGCGCGTACGCCGCGTCGTCGATGTCGAAGCCGCCGCCGGAGAGCGTGACCGGCAGCACGGGCAGCGCCGCCATCACCTCGGCCAGCGGGTACGCATGACTCTCCTGGACGGCGAGCGCGCTCAGCGGCGTGCCGTCGTCGTGCGCCTCGAAGCCGCGCTCGCGGATCTGCCGGTACGGGACCAGCGCGAGCAGGTCGTGCCGCGGCCGGCCGTCGCCCGGGGCGCCGGCCGGCACCGGCAGGTCGGCCAGCGACTCGTGGTCGGCGACCGTGCCGATCAGCACCTCGACGGTGTCCTGGGCGAGCCGGGGCGCGCGGCGGTGCAGCAGCGCGAAGGCAGGGGCGTCCGGCGCACAGAGCCGGGCGAGCAACTGATCGAGAGCGGGACTGGTCACGTTCGGCTTCTTTCCGGAGGAGGGGCGGGAACTGGGGGTCCGCTCTCCCGGGAGGGCCGGGCGCTCAGGCGCCGACGGCCACCCCGAGGGGCGGCCGTGGTGTCGTCAGCAGCGACGCGCGATCGGTGGGCCACCTCGCGGGATGGTCCACCACCAGGAGCAGCTGTGCGGTGCGGTCATGACAGGGACGCTAACCGATGCGTCCACGGGTATGGGACGGTCTGGGCACCCGAGCCGCCAAATGTCCGCCGCGCGTCTCACCCACCGGGCATCTCGCACAAATCGCTTGAGTCACCCCGTAGCCTTTGAGGCGTGACCGTGAACAATCTCCACTCCTGGCAGTCCCTGCCCGCGGCGCAGCAGCCTGAATGGCCGGATCCTGAGGCGCTGCGCACCGCTCTTGCGGACCTCGCTTCGTATCCGCCCCTCGTCTTCGCCGGCGAGTGCGACCAGCTGCGCGCCCGGCTCGGCGCTGTCGCGCGTGGCGAGGCGTTCCTCCTGCAGGGCGGCGACTGCGCCGAGGCCTTCGACGGCGTCTCGGCGGAACAGATCCGCAACAAGCTCAAGACGCTGCTCCAGATGGCGGCCGTGCTGACGTACGCCGCCTCGGTGCCGGTGGTCAAGGTCGGCCGGATCGCCGGACAGTACTCCAAGCCGCGCTCCAAGCCGACCGAGACCCGCGACGGCGTCACGCTGCCGGTCTACCGCGGCGACTCGGTGAACGGCTTCGACTTCACCCCCGAGTCCCGCCGGCCCGACCCGGAGCGGCTGAAGCGGATGTACAACGCGTCCGCCGCGACGCTCAACCTGGTCCGTGCCTTCACCACCGGTGGTTACGCCGACCTGCGCCAGGTGCACGCCTGGAACCAGGACTTCGTGCGCAACTCGCCGGCCGGCCAGCGCTACGAGCGCCTGGCCAAGGAGATCGACAACGCGCTCAGCTTCATGCAGGCGTGCGGGGTCACTCCGGAGGAGTTCCGCACGGTCGAGTTCTACTCCTCGCACGAGGCGCTGGTGCTCGACTACGAGACCGCGCTGACCCGGGTGGACTCGCGCACCAACGAGCTCTACGACGTCTCCGGCCACATGGTCTGGATCGGCGAGCGCACCCGCCAGCTGGACGGTGCGCACATCGAGTTCGCGTCCAAGATCCGCAACCCGATCGGCGTCAAGCTCGGCCCGACCACCACGGTGGACGAGGCACTGACCCTGATCGAGCGGCTCGACCCCGAGCGCGAGCCCGGCCGGCTCACCTTCATCACCCGGATGGGCGCGGGCAACGTCCGCGAGCACCTGCCCACCCTGGTGGAGAAGGTCACCGCGTCCGGTGCCCAGCCGGTCTGGATCTGCGACCCGATGCACGGCAACACCTTCGAGGCCGAGACCGGCCACAAGACCCGCCGCTTCGACGACGTGCTCGACGAGGTCAAGGGCTTCTTCGAGGTGCACCGCGCGCTCGGCACCCACCCGGGCGGCATCCACGTGGAGCTGACCGGCGACGACGTCACCGAGTGCGTCGGCGGTGGCGACGAGGTGATGGTCGACGACCTGCACCAGCGCTACGAGACGGCCTGCGACCCCCGGCTGAACCGCAGCCAGTCGCTGGACCTGGCGTTCCTGGTCGCGGAGATGTACCGCGGCCACTGAGCCCACCGGGGAACGTCCGGCCGGGCAGTGTTCCGCCGGGCAATGTGACGAAGGCCCCTCCGCTTCTCGAAGCGGAGGGGCTTTTTCATGCCCGGAAGGGCAGGTAAGGTGAGCCTTAGCTAAAGACCCCGCGCCACCCTGGGAGAGTCCGCGATGTACGTGTGCATGTGCCATGCGGTCACCGAGGACCAGGTCAAGCGGGCGATCGACGCGGGTGCCAACTCCCCGCGCCAGATAGCCCAGGGCTGCAAGGCGGGGACCGACTGCGGCTCCTGCGTGCGCCGGATCCAGACCCTGCTGGGCGAGCACGGCGGCCGCCCGTGCCCCACCGCCCGGCTCGCCGCCAAGCTCGGGCTGGCCGACCCCGAGGACGCGCCGGTGGCCGAGCGGGCGAATCCGCTGCCCCGGCTCGTCCGGCCCGAGCTGCGCCGGATCGCCTGAACCGCCGGACCTGAGTGCGGTCAGCTCTCCGGCTGCTCGATCAGCTGCGCGAGGTACAGCGCCTCGCCGAGCTTCTCCACCAGTTCCAGCTGGGTGTCCAGGTAGTCGATGTGGTGTTCCTCGTCGGCCAGGATCGACTCGAAGATGTTGGCCGAGGTGACGTCGTTCTTGGCCCGCATCACCACGATGCCCCGGCGCAGCCGGTCGATCGCCTCGACCTCGACCTGCCGGTCCGCCTGGAACATCTCCGTGACCGTCTGGCCGATCCGGACGTGGAAGAGCCGCTGGTAGTTCGGCAGGCCGTCCAGGAAGAGAATCCGGTCGGTGAGCACCTCGGCGTGCTTCATCTCGTCGAAGGACTCGTGCCGGGTGTATTTCGCGAGCTTCGTCCAGCCGAAGTTCTCCTGCATCTTCGCGTGCAGGAAGTACTGGTTGATCGCGGTCAGCTCGGCGGTGAGCTGCTCGTTGAGGAATTCGATGACCTCGGGGTCGCCCTGCATGGCGTGTGTGCCTTCCTGCCGCTCGGATGGAGTCAGTCGGGGAACCAGCTGGACGCATCCTGGCACCGCTATGGGTGATATTTCCAGTAAGTTCACACTCACTCGTTTTTGAGTCTTATGACCGGTTTTTCGGCATATTCCGCCACCGGTGGGGCGCTCGGGGCGGTGAGGGGCGCTCGGCTGACTCCGTGCGCCGTCTGTCACCATGGAGTCATGGGTCAGTCCGAACAAGAACAATCCGAGCAGTCTGACCCGAGGCTCCCTCCCGGCCAGCGCAGGCAACGCGGCTGGCCGGTCCTGCACTACGGTCCGGTGCCCCGCTTCAAGCCGCTGACCTGGGATTTCCAGGTGTTCGGCGCAACCGCCTCGGCCGAGAAGCACAGCTGGGACCACGAGGCCTTCAGTGCCCTGCCGCGGGTCACGGTGCACGCGGACCTGCACTGCGTGACCCGCTTCTCGATGTTCGACAGCGAGTGGAACGGCGTGTCGGCCAAGACCGTCCTGGACCTGGTGCCGCCGGCCGCCGAGGTCACCCATGTGATGGTCTGGGCCGAGTACGGCTACAGCGCGAACCTGCGGCTGGCCGACTTCGCCGACCCGCGCACGCTCTTCGCCACCCATTGCAACGGCGAGCCGCTGACCGTGGAGCACGGGTTCCCGGTCCGGCTGGTGGTGCCGCAGCTCTACGCGTGGAAGGGGCCCAAGTGGGTCCGCGCGGTGGAGTACATGCGGGCCGACCGGCGCGGCTTCTGGGAGGAGCGCGGCTACCACAACCGCGCCGACCCGTGGACCGAGCAGCGCTACTCCTACCAGGAGGAGCCGGGCGACGGCCCGCTGCGCTAGCTCGGTGGATCCGGGAGCGGGACCGGCTAGAACTTGATGGTGACCGTCGAGCCCTTGGGCGTCATCGTCCCGGCCAGCGGGGTCTGCTGCGCGACGCTGCTCAGCCCGAAGAAGTTCAGCCCGGTGCTCTTCACCTTGAAGCCGGCCGCGGTCAGCGCCTTGGTGGCGTCCGCCTCGCTCATCCCGGTCACGCTCGGCACCGGTACCGGCTGCGGGCCCTTGGAGAGCGTCAGGGTCACCGTCGTCCCCGGCGCCGCCGTCCCCGTGACGTCCTGGGTGGTCACCGAGCCGGCCGGCACGCCGTCCGAGAACGCCTGGTCGGCGGCGAGCGCGACCTTGAAACCGGCGCCGACCAGCGTGCTCTGCGCGGTGGCCACCGGCTGGCCGGTGGTGTCCGGCACGGCGACCGGCGCCGGGCCCTTGCTGATCAGCAGCGAGACCGGCGCGTTCACCGGCAGCGGCTGGCCGGCCGCCGGGTCGGTGGAGACCACCGCGCCCTGCGGCACGGTCGGGCTGTAGTCCTCGCTACTGCTGCCGGGGGTCAGCCGGGCCGCGGTGAGCAGCTGCTTCGCCTGGTCGGCCGGCTTGCCGGTGAGGTCCGGCACGGCGATCCGCTCGGGGCCCTTGGAGAGCACCACCTTCACGCCGTCGCTCTTCTGCACCCGCGCACCGACCCCGGGGTCGGTGCTCATCACCTGGCCGGCCGGGATGCTCTCGCTGAAGGCCTGGCTGAACCGGCCCTGCAGGCCGGCGCCGTCCAGCGTGGTGACGGCCTGCGCCTGGGTCTGGCCGAGCACCGAGGGCACGGTCGCGTAGACCGCGCCGGAGAGCAGGTAGCTGACCGCGGCGACCGCCAGCAGCACGAGGCCGAGCGCCGAGCCCCAGACCAGCCGCCGCCGCGACCGCGGCGAGCGCTGCGCCCGGGACTGCGCCCGGGACTGGGACCGGCGCGGCGGCGTCGGCTCGTGGTACGGGCGCTGCGGGATCAACGGCTCCGGCGGCGGGACGGGCAGCACGCTGGTCCGCTCGACCGGTGCACTGATCAGCGAGGTGGCCTCGCTGGTGGCGAACCGCGGCGAGGGCTGGGCGGAGGCCGGCGGTTCGGCGTCCAGCTGGGCCGGCGTCAGGGTCCGCCGCAGCCGCTGCAGCGAGGCCAGCAGCTCGACCGCGTCCCACGGCCGGTACTGCGGGTCGCGGGCGGTCGCGGCGGCGACTATCGCGTCCAGCTCCGGCGGCAGACCCGGCACCAGGAGCGAGGGCGCCGGCACGTCCTCGTGCAGGTGACGGTAGATCACCTGCATCGGGTTCTCGCCGACGTACGGCTTACTGCCCGTCAGCAGTTCGTAGAGCATGATGCCGGCCGCGTAGACGTCGACCCGCTGGTCGGTGTCGCCGGACGGCTGGATCTGTTCGGGCGCCAGGTACGAGACGGTGCCCATCACCATGCCGGGCGTGGTGCTGTTCGTCACCGCCGCGTCGGCCCCGGAGAGCAGCCGCACCAGACCGAAGTCGGCGACCTTGACCAGGCCGCCGTCGGTGATCAGCACGTTCTCCGGCTTGACGTCGCGGTGCACCAGACCGGCCCGGTGCGCGGCGCCGAGCGCGGCCAGCACCGGCTCCAGCACGTCCAGCGCCGCCCGCACCGAGAGCGCGCGGCGGTCGGTCAGCAGGTCGCGCAGTGTGCGCCCGGGTACGTACTCCATGGCCAGGAAGACCGCGCCGCCGTCCGCACCCTGATCGAAGACGTTGACCACGTTGGGGTGCGAGAGCCGGGCGACCGCCTTCGCCTCGCGGATGAACCGCTCGGTGAACCCGGCGTCGCCGGCCAGCGCCGGGTGCATCACCTTGAGCGCGAGCACCCGGTCGAGCCGGGTGTCGAAACCCCGGTAGACCGTGGCCATACCGCCCACCGCGATCCGCTGCTCGACCCGGTAGCGGCCGTCCAGCAACGTACCGAGCAGGGGGTCGTTCAGCGTCATGTCCACCCGAGGAGTTTAGGGCCTGTCGTCGAACCCCCTTCTGCTCGGCGACGCCATGCACGCACTCTCGCCGCGCCGGGCACAGGCCCCAATCCGTCCCATACGAGGGCCTTCGCCC
>NZ_JBWXUE010000055.1:0-34743 GCF_057158765.1 Kitasatospora sp. NEAU-69 | reverse complement strand
GGGCTTGCAGATCATCAACTCGCAGTCTTGATCTCTGCCGGAAGAGTGATGCCTTGGGTCGTGGCGAGCTTGTAGAGGGCGTCCAGGTCGGACAGTTGGGCTCCGGCAGGCTCGATGGTGTGGCCTGCGGCCTGGAGGAGGTTGCGGACGTCGCGGATGCGGCGGTTGACGGTCTCGGGTGTGACACAGAAGAGCCGGGCCACGGCGACCTGCGGGAGACCGAGCCGCTGGTGGAGCAGAACGGCCAGGAGGCGGTCGGCCAGGGTGAGAACCGGTCGCCGGCCGGTGGTGCCGTCGCCCTTGACGCGGGGCCGGTGGCCGCGCCGCTTGTCGAGTTGGCCCTCGCGCTGGGTGTCGTGGAGGGACGTGAGCGTGGTGATCAGGGCGTCCCACTCGGGTGCGGGTAGGCCGGTCAGGATCGGGTGGCAGAGCCAGGCGAGGTCGGGGCTGGGTTGGTCGAACGGGTCGGGGGCATCGCTGACCTGGGCGTATTCCTCGGGCCGCAGGGAGTAGTTCCACTCGCCGTGCCAGTCGTGGCGGTCCAGGGGCAGGGCGTCCATCTGCCGGTCGCCGACCGTCACACCGGTGGGGTAGGTGGCCGTGTCGAGTTCGGCGTGGACGGTCAGACCGGTGCGGGTGGTCGTTGCGGCGATGCTGTTCACGATGACCTCGTGGCTGCTCAGGGGCCTGCCGCGCCAGTTCATGGTGATGTGGGAGAACAGCCGGTGTTCGACCCTGTTCCATTTAGATGTACCCGGCGGAAAATGACACACAGTGATGATCAGGCCGGTCTCCACGGCGAGGGCAGCGAGTTCGGCCTTCCAGGCACGGGTGCGGTAGCCGTTGGAGCCGCCGGCGTCCGCGGTGACCAGCAGGCGCCGGGCACCGGGGTAGGCGGTGTGCCCGGCGCCGCGCCACCATCGCCTGATCGATTCGACCGCGAACGCGGCGGTGTCGTGGTCGGTGCCCACGTTCACCCAGCCGGTGTTCGCGGCCAAGTCGTAGATGCCGTACGGGATCGCCTTGCCCAGTTCCTTGTCGGGGAAGTCATGGGTGGAGACCGCGACCGGGTGGCCTGCGCGCTCCCACTCCCGGCCGCCGTTCTTGTAGGGGCCGACGAGCTCTTTCTTCTTCGTGTCCACGCTGACCACCGGGTCGCCACCCGCCTGGTGAGCCTTGGCCTGTTCGTTGATGTAGCGGAACTGGCCGTCCCGGTCGGGATGTTGGCGACCCTCGATGGTCTTGGCGTTGCCCTGGAGGCTGAAGCCCTCCTCGCGCAGCAGGTCCCCGACCGTGTCCGCCGAGATCCGGTACCCCTGGCGGGTGAGCCGGTCGGCGAGGTGGCGGGTGGACTTGGTGGTCCAGCGCAGCGGGGACATCGGATCGCCGCGCTCGTCGGGCTCGACCAGCGCCAACAGTGCGGTTCGCAGGGCGGGTTCCAGGTCGACGGCGCGCTTGCGGCCGCCGCCCGGCCTCCGCACCCGGCCCAGCGGCGGCTCGCCGGACTCCAACTCGTCCACCCCGGCGGACACGGTCGCCTCACGCACCCCGGCGGCACGGGCGACGTGCCTGATCCCGCCATGCCCGATCGACCGGGCCTCCGCACCCAGCAGCAACCGCCGCTGCCGCTCGTCCAGGTGCGGCATGATCGCCTCGAACTTGGCCTGCAGCAAAGCCTGCTGCTCCCGCGATGTTCTCATAGCACATCAACGAGCCAGAACACCGGAAGCCACGGGTTACTTCTCTGCAAGCCCTTAGAGCCGGTTTAGGACCGGGCGTCATGCTCACGGAACGGAAGATCGCCCCCACAACACCCCAAGGAGCTGGGATGAGCCGGAGCTACGTCCGCGCCTGCGCGCTGGCCGATGTGCCCGAAGAAGGCGTGCTCGCCGTCGACGTCGAGGGGACCAAGGTGGCCGTCGTGCGCAGCGCCGGCGAGGTGCACGCGATCGAGGACCGCTGCACCCACTCGGACATACCGCTGTCGGACGGCGAGGTGTACGACGGTGTGATCGAGTGCTGGCTGCACGGCTCGTGCTTCAACCTGCGCACCGGCGAGGCCGACAGCAACCCGGCCACCGAGCCCGTGCCGGTGTACAGCACGAAGGTCGAGGGGGACTCGGTCTTCGTCAGCCTGTCGGGGGGCGACCAGCCCGGGGACGAGCAGCCGAGGGAGAACCAGGGAGCGACGCGATGACCATTGCCACGACCGACGCCCAGCTATGGATCCGGCGCTTCCACCAGGCTCCGGCCACGGCCCCGCGGCTGGTCTGCCTGCCCCACGCGGGCGGCAGCGCCAGCTACTACTTTCCGTTCTCCGCCGCGCTGGCACCGACGGCGCAGGTCCTGGCCGTGCAGTATCCGGGTCGCCAGGACCGCCGCAACGAGCCCAGCCTCAGCACGGTGCCCGAGCTCGCCGAGGCCATCTTCGGTGCTCTGGCACAGGTGCCCGACCTGGGCGAGTTCGCGATGTTCGGCCACAGCATGGGCGCGGTGCTCTCCTTCGAGGTGGCCGGCCTGCTCGAACGGCGGCTGGGGATCCAGCCGGTGCGGCTCTTCGTCTCCGGGCGCCGGGCGCCGTCCAGAGTGCGGCAGGAACGCGCCTACACCCTGAGCGACGACGGGCTGGTGGCCGAACTGACCACCCTCGACGGCACGGACTCCCGGCTGCTGGCCGACCCGGAGATGCGCGAGCTGCTGCTCCCGATGATCCGGAGCGACTACCGCGCCATCGAGACCTACCGGTGCGAACCCGGCGCGACCGTGTCCTGCCCGATCTCGGTACTGACCGGCGATGCCGATCCCCGTACCAGCATCGAGGAGGCAGGAGACTGGCGGCTGCACACCACTGCCGACTGCACGGTCAGTGAATACAGCGGCGGCCACTTCTTCCTCAACGACCACCAGCCGGAAATAACCGACCTCATCACCCGCACAACCGGCTGGTAGCTTTCCGAACTGTTCCGGCCGGTAGCTTTTCGAATTGTCCCAGCTGGTAGATTTCCGATTGTTCCGGCCGGTAGCTTTCCGAATTGTTCCGGCCGGCATAATTCCGCCGACCCCGAAAGGGGTGACCCGCAGGACGATGGCGGCCTGCGGGTCACCCCTCAAGAGGCGAAAGCGGTCAATTCGTGGCCACAGCGGACTTCTCCGACGAGAATTGCCTGATGCAGCTCGCGCAGCGCCCTGCAGGGCTCGACTCCGAGCTCATCACCCAGGGCGATCCGGGCGGATTGGTACACGCGCAGGGCATCGGCCTGACGGTCCGCCTGATAGAGCGCCATCATCAATTGCCGGTAGAACGTCTCCCGCAAGGGGATCTCGGAGATCAGCCGGAACAGCGGACCGACCAGCTGCCGGTACTGGCCCATGGCCAGGCGCGTCTCCATCTGGAGCTCCAGGCACTCCAGCCGGGCCTCCTCCGCCCACACGGTGAAGCCCTGGATGATCGGGCCGTCCCCGCGCAGGTCGCCGAGCGCGCGGCCCCGCCACAGCCCGAGGGCGGTGCTGAGCTCGCGATCTGCCTGGTCAAGGCGGCCCAGGAGGAGCTGGTCGCGCCCTGCGGTCATGTGCCGCTGGAACTCGTGGACGTCGAGCGTGTCCTCGCCGAGCGACAGGCGGTACCCGGGCGCCCGGGTCACCAGCCGGCTCTCACCGGAGCCCGGGCGGGCCAGGAACTTGCGCACCTGGGACACGTAGACGTGCAGGGAGGCGTTGGCCCGACGCGGCAGATCCTCGTGCCAGATCTCCGCGATCAACTGGTCGACGCTGACGATCTGGTCGACTCTGATCAACAGCACCGCGAGCAGTGCCTGCACTTTTCGGGCATTCAGGTAGGATTCCCGCCCCTCGTCGAGGACGCGGATCGGGCCAAGTATTCGATACTCCATGCTTTCTCAATCCCCCGTGCATCTGCGAAGCAGTTCCGGGCCGACCGGGCATGCACCTGTCGACCCGAGCCACACACTGCCAGAGAATCAGCTGAACCCACATCAGGGAAACTACGTAGGCGTTCTGCTACTCCCGGTTGACAAGCCCGCCGCTCGGGTACCACCATCAGCCCGGGGCCTGGATTACACGGTAACCAGCGGCACGAGAATGTCGTCGACGATGGATACCAGATAATCGTCCGGAACGGACGGGCCCTGGTGCACGACATAGTGGACGATCATGGCCTGGCCGACCGTCGCGACCATCTCGGAGTCGGCGCCCGGCCGAACCCGGCCGTCACCGACACCGGCTCGGAGAACCCCGAGCAGCATCTCGTGACACGGGTCCATGACCCGCTGACCGACCACGACGTGCATCATCCCCCCGGCCGCCTCACCGGCCTCGCTCCGGATGACCTGGAAGACAGTGCCGTGCGTGAGGGCGATGGCATCACGCACACAGCGCAGGATCGCCAGGAGATCCCCCCGCACGTCTCCGGACAGCACGATCGCGGAGGGAGTGGGCAGCACGCTGCTGAGTGCCGACGCGACGAGCTCGTCGCGGTTCGCCCACCTGCGGTACAGCGCGGCCTTGCCGGTACCGGCGCCGGCCGCGACGCCTTCCATGCTGAGGCCCGCGTAACCGACGGTCCGCAGCTGCTCGAGGGTGGCATCCAGGATCGCCTGCTCCAGCACCTTCCCGCGCCTACGTGTACCTGAACTACCCACGGCTGCTTGCCCGTTGGCATCTGTCATGACCTCAACACCTCCGACTGGACGCCGCGCACAGCCACTTGCGAGCCACTCCCCGCCCACCTATAGTGAACGCCATCGTCTACTGTTTTAGTGAACGCCATCGTCTACTGTTTTTGGCGAACTTTCGCATCATCACCCATCGGAGGGGACTGTGTCCACCACATCCATGCGCACTGGGACAGGCGGCGCCGGCAGCGTTTCCACCCGCCAGCGCAAGCCCGGAATCGCCCTGCTGGTGATCGTGCTGAGCCAGTTCATGGTGGGTCTCGACGCCACCGTCGTGAACATCGCTCTGCCCGACATCCGGGCCGACCTCGGGTTCTCGGGCACCAGCCTGGCCTGGGTGAGCAGCGCTTACACGCTCGCCTTCGGCGGACTGCTCCTGCTCGGCGGCCGCGTCGGCGACATCCTGGGCCGCCGCAAGGTCTTCATCGCCGGTCTGGTCCTCTTCGGTGCCGCCTCGCTCTGCGCCGGCCTGGCCAACACCGGTGGGATGCTGCTCGCGTGGCGTGTCGTCCAGGGCATCGGTGCCGCTCTGGCCGCGCCCAACTCGCTGGCGCTGATCGCCAGCAACTTCGAGGACGGTCCCGAGAAGAACAAGGCCTACGGCGCGGTCGCCGGCTCCTACGCCGCGAGCCTGGCGGTCGGCCTGCTCGCCGGTGGACTCCTCACCTCCACGGTCTCCTGGCGCTGGGTCATGTTCATCAACGTGCCGTTCGCGCTGCTGGTGCTCGTCCTCGCCCCGAAGTACGTCGTCGAGGCGGAGCGCCACCCGGGCAAGTTCGACCTCGGCGGCATGATCCTCTCCGCCGGGTTCATGACCTCGCTCGTCTGGGGTCTGCTGCACGCCGCCGGCAGCGGCTGGAACAACAGCCAGACGCTGGGCGCGCTCGGCGTGGCACTGGTCCTGCTGATCGCCTTCTTCGCCGTCGAGGGCAAGGCCGCGCAGCCGCTGCTCCCGCTGGACCTGTTCAGCAGCCGCAACCGCGCCGGTGGCTACTTCAGCCTCGTCGGCCTCGTCGCGACCATGGCCGCGATGAACTTCTTCGTCAGCCAGTACCTGCAGGACGGCCTGAACTTCAGCCCGCTGACCGCCGGCTTCGCGTTCCTGCCGATGGCGGTCGCGATCCTGGGCGCCGGCGCCCAGGCCGCCAAGCTCCTCGGCAAGACCGGCCCCAAGCCGGTCATCCTGATCGGTGCCCTGATGATCGGCGCCGGCATGCTGTGGATGTCGCGGGTCTCGGACTCGACCACGTACCTCAGCGGCGTGCTCGGCCCGATCCTGCTCTTCGGTGCCGGCGCCGGCCTGGCGATGACCGCGCTGTCCGGGGTCATCCTCTCCGACGTGTCCGGCAAGAACGCCGGGTCCGCGGCGAGCGTCCTGGAGGTCATGCAGTGGATCGGCTTCACCCTCGGCATCAGCATCCTCTCCACGGTCTTCGGATCGGCCAGCCGTGACGCCGCTGCCAAGGTTCCCGGCAACGCCCACCACGCGCTGGTCGAGGGTCTGGGGTCGGCCTTCACCGCCTCCCTCGCCTTCGTGGCCATCGCCATCGTGATCGCGATGCTCGCCATCAAGTCGGCCGCCCCGCAGCCGGCGGCGGCCGCTGCCCCCATGGACGAGGCCGAGGTGCCGGCCTGACCGGCCTGCGCACTCCGTCTCCGCACCGACACCTCCGGACCCCCGCTGGAGGTGTCGGTGTTTGCGTTTCCCGCGACGGCCCCGACCGGAGCGGCCTTAAACACTCCTTCAGGACGGGTTTAGGGGTACCGGCCAGGGTGGATCCAAACACCCCTGCCTGGCTGCAAGCCGCGAAGGAGTACGTCGTGAGTCGAACCGTCGTGATTGCGGGTGGTGGGCCCGTTGGCCTCATGCTTGCAAGCGAGTTGAGCCTGTCGGGCGTCGAAGCCGTCGTCATCGAGCGATTCACCGAACCGAGCGACTACTCGCGCTCGTTGACCCTGCACGCCCGGACCGCGGAGGTGCTGGAGCAGCGCGGGCTGAACCGGTTCAGCGAGTACCCGCGGGTCGCCTCGTACAATTTCGGGCTCGTCGAGCTCCAGGACTACATCGACGACGACAGCCTGCTCCCGCTGCTCGTACCGCAGCGGGACATCGAACACCTGCTGGAAGAGCGGGCGATCGAGCTGGGCGCCGACGTCCGACGTGGTCAGGAGGTCGTCGGCTTCGAGCAGGACGAGTCCGGAGTCACCGTCACCGTGCGCCCCGCGGAGGGCCCCGAGTACCGGATCACCGGCGCCTACCTGGTGGGCTGCGACGGCGGCAGCAGCCTCGTCCGCAAGCTCGCCGGGATCGACTTCCCCGGCACGGTGTCCACCGCCGACGGCCTGACCGCCGACGTGATCACCCCGGAGGACGTGGAGGAGTTCATCCACCCCACGATCTGCCAGCCCGGGATGTACGCCTCGATCCCGCTGACCCCCGGTCTGCACCGGGTGACCGCCTTCGAGTTCGGCGTGCCCAAGACGAGCAAGGACATCGTCCCGACGGTCGAGGAGTTCCAGGCCAAGTTCCGCAAGTGCGCGGGCCGCGACCTGGGGATCCTGGCCACCGGCGAGGTCCGCCACCTCTCCCGGGTCGGCAACGCCACCCGGCTCGCCGCCCAGTACCGCAAGGGCCGCGTCTTCCTCGCCGGCGACGCCTGCCACATCCACCTGCCGATCAGCGGCCAGGGCCTGAACACCGGCGTGCAGGACGCGCTCAACCTCGGCTGGAAGCTCGCGGCCGAGCTGAACGGCTGGGCGCCGGCCGGGCTGCTCGACAGCTACGAGGCCGAGCGCCGGCCGGTCGGCGAGCGGCTCTGCTGGAGCACCAGCGCCCAGGACGGCCTGCTGTTCCCGCTGGACCAGGTCGCTCCGCTCCGCGAGCTCTTCACCGAGCTGGTGAAGATGGACGCGGTGAACAAGTTCCTGATGAGCACCCTCAACGGGCTGGGCATCAAGTACGAGATGGACCCGAACGGTCAGGGCGGCCGGCCGGCGCACGAGCTGGTCGGCGGCCGCGTACCGGACGGCAAGGTGTCCACCGCCGACGGCGAGATCACCCTCTCCGAGACGCTGCACACCGCGCGCGGGGTCCTGGTCCTGCTGGGCGGCGAGGAGCTGCCCGAGGACCTGGCCGCCGGATGGGCGGACCGCGTCGACGTGGTCCGGGCCGGGTCGAACCCCGAGATCGACGCCGCCACGCTGCTGATCCGTCCCGACGGGTACGTCGCCCACGCGGACCGGACCGGCGCGGACCGGGACGTCCTGCGCGGCGCACTGCAGACCTGGTTCGGCCGGCCTTCCTGAGCCGCCTTCCCGAGCAGCCTTCCCGGGCTGTCTTCCTGAGCCGCCTTCCTGACACCTGTGGTTTTCGCACCACTGACATAAGAGGAGTCTGTTGTGAGCCGAACAGTTGTGATCGCGGGAGGCGGCCCGACCGGGCTGATGCTCGCCGGCGAGCTGAGCCTGGCGGGCGTGTCGGCCGTCGTGCTCGAACCGCGCGCCGAGATCATCGAGCACTCCCGCGGCATGGCGGTGCACGGGCGCACCCTGGAGCTCCTGGAGCAGCGCGGGCTGGCCGACGACCTGCGCGCCCAGGGGATCTTCGCCTGGCCGCGCACGCCCTTCGCCTTCCTCTGGCTCGACCTGGACAGCGTGGGTCCCGAGGACTTCACCTACGGCATGCCGCAGTGGCGCACCGAGAAGCTGCTGGCGGGCCGGGCGGCCGAGCTCGGCGCGGACATCCGGCGCGGACACGAGCTGGTCGGCTTCACCCAGGGCGCGGACGGCGTGACGGTGACCGTGCGCTCCCCCGAGGGCGAGTACGAGCTGCCGGCGGCCTACCTGGTGGGCTGCGACGGGGCCGGCAGCGCGGTGCGCCGACTGGCGGGGATCGGTCAGCTCGACCACGGGTCCTCCTCTTATTACGGCGTGCTCGGCGATGTGGAGGTCGCCGAGGGCGAGGCGTTCGACGCCGGGCTCCACCCGGCCGGTGTGTTCGGTGCGATCCCGATCGGGCCCAGCACGCTTCGGCTGATGACCATCGAGTTCGACGCGGAGCCGGTCGCCGCCGACGTGCCCGTCACGGAGGCGGAGCTGAAGGCGAGCATCGAGCGGATCGTGGGCACGTGCCCCGAGATCAAGGAGACCCGCTACCTCGCCCGGTTCGGTGAGCAGAGCACGGTGGCCGAGCGGTTCCGCGAGGGCCGGGTCCTGCTGGCCGGCGACGCGGCCCACGTGTCCTTCGTCTCGGGCACCCAGGGGCTGAACGCGGGCCTCCAGGACGCGGTGAACCTGGGCTGGAAGCTGGCCGCCGAGATCCGCGGAGACGCGGCCCCGGGCCTGCTCGACTCGTACCACGAGGAGCGCTACCCGGCCGCGGTGCAGGCCTGTACGCACGCCCGGGCCCAGATGGCCCTCATGCACCCGCTGTCCAAGGTCACCCCGCTGCGCGGGCTGTTCGAGGAACTGCTCCAGTTCGAGGAGGTCAACCGCTACCTGCTGGAGATGCCCACGAAGGTGCGGTACCCGGCGCCCGCCCCCGGCGACCACGAGCTGGTCGGCCGGCGGATCGGCGGCACCGCGCTGTTCACCGCCGACGGGGAGACCAGTGTCGCGGCAGCGCTGCGCGGCGGCCGGGGTGTGCTGCTCCGGCTCACCGACGACAGCGGCGACCAGGCCCCGGTCGAGGGCTGGCAGGACCGGGTGGAGAGCGTGACGGCCAAGCCGGTCGCCGAGATCGACGCGGACCTCGTGCTGCTCCGGCCGGACGGGCACGTCGCCTACGCCGGTTCGGACGCCGAGGCGCTCGACCGGGCGCTGCGGACCTGGTTCGGCGAACCCGGCCGCTGACAGCCGTAGCGCGCCGAAAGCCGTGTGCCCCGGGCGAATACCCGGGGCACACGGCTCTGTGTCGTCGTCGGCAGTAGTCGTCGGCAGAGATCGAGTCGTCAGAGCTCAAGTGGTCAGGGATCAAGCGGGTGGCAAGCACGGCGGGACCGGCCGGGCGGCTGATGCAGCCGCCCGGCCGGTCCCTCGGGTCTCGCGGCCGGATCGGCCCCCGCTCCCTCCCGCGCGCTACCAGACGACGGGGAGTTCCGGCATGGTCACGCCGTAGCCACCCTCGGACCAGGGAAGGTCCTCCGGCGCCTTGGCCAGCCGCAGGTTCGGGAACCGGTCCAGCAAGGCGGTGAGCATCAGTTCCAGCTCGGTGCGGGCGAGGTGCACCCCGACGCAGTAGTGACGGCCCGCGCCGAACTGCATCGTGCCGGGCTGCCGCGGCCGGTCGAAGCGGACGGTCTCCGGGTCCGGGAAGGCCTCCGGGTCGTACGCCGCCGCCACCAGCGGAGTGAAGACCGCCTGTCCGGCCTTGATGGTGCCCGCGCCGGAGACCAGCTCCACGTCCTCAGTCGCCAGGCGCATCAGTCCGGTGGCGCCGCCGCCGGGCGGGTTGTGCCGGAGCAGCTCCTCGATCGCCGCCGGGATGAGCGACCTGTCCGCCTGCAGGGCCTCCCAGAGGTGCCGCTGGCGGAGCAGGGTGAACGTCATCCGGCTGATCGAGTTGGCGATGGTCTCGTTGCCGCCGATGATCAGCGTGCGGATCGTCGAGACCAGCTCGTCCTCGGACAGCCGGTCGTCCCGGTCACGGGCGCTGATCAGGTGGTCGATGAGCGCGTCGCCGGGCTCTTCGCGCCGGCGCCGGGCCAGCGCCACGACGTAGTCGTTGAAATCGGTGGCTGCCTTGTCCAGCTCCTCGCGGGGCATGGCGAAGGAGAGCCAGGCGGAGACCCACTTCAGCAGCTGCTCGCCGTCCTCCTCCGGGATGGCCAGCATCTTGCAGGTCAGCTTGGTCGGCAGCTTGTAGGCGAAGGACATCAGGTCGGCGGGCTGGCCGACCTTCTCCATCTCGTCGAGCAGGAGGTCGATGCTCTCCTGGACCTGCGGGCGCCAGGCCTCGGCGCGCCGCGGGGTGAACGCGGAAGCCAGGATCCGGCGCAGCCGCAGGTGGTCCTCACCGTGCATGTTGAGCATGATCGTGGGGTCTTCGAGCATCAGCAGGTTGTGGAACAGCCGCGGCGCGTCCGGATCGGAGAAGTCGCGCGTGAACCGGCGGTCGTCGCTCATGATCTGCTGGATGTCGGCGTGCTTGAGGGCGAGCATCGCCCGGTCACCGGTGGGCAGGGTGACTTCGCTCAGGGGACAGACGGCCCGCCTGCGGGCGAACTCGGGCGGCGGGGAGGACATCGGCCCGTCCGGGAACGGGAAGGGCGCGGGTGCGTCCTCGGTCTGCGGGATCTCGGTCATGAGGCAACCCTTCTGGGGGGGGGATCGGACTACCAGGCCGCGGGAAGGCAGGGCATCCCGACGTTGAAGCTGCTGTGGTCCCAGGGGAGTTCCTCGGGCTTGATGGTCATGTGCAGCGTCGGGAACCGGTCCATCAGCGCGCTGAGGGCGATCTCGATCTCGGCCTTCGCCAGGTGCGCCGCGGGGCAGTAGTGCCGGCCGGCGCCGAACATCATGGTCGACGAGGACTTGGGGCGGTCGAGCTTGAACTTCATCGGCTCCGGGAACACCTCCGGGTCGTGCGCGGCGCCGATGATCGGCGTGGAGATCCACTGGCCCTTGCGGACGAGCGTGCCGGACGGCAGCTCCACGTCCTCGGCGGCCATCCGCAGGATGCCCACGGAACCGCCGCCGGGCGGGTTGACGCGGAGCAGCTCCTCGACCGAACCGGCCAGCAGCGAGCGGTCCTTGACCAGCATCTCCCAGTGGTCCCGCTCGGAGAGGAGGGTGAGCAGCGCCCGGCTGATGCCGTTGCCGATCGACTCGATCCCCGCGACGACCATGGAGCGGATCATCGACTCCAGCTCGGCGTTGGACATCCGCTCGCCATCATCGTGGGCGTTGACCAGGACATCGACCAGGGCGGTGCCGGGGTTGGTCCGCGCGCGCTCCACGGTCGCGTCCACCCAGGCGCTGAACTCGGCCTGCACGGCGGCCATCTCGGCCTGCTCGGCGACGGAGACCCAGGTGCCGACCCAGCGGATGAGCCGGTCGCCGTCCGAGTCGGGCAGGCCGAACTGACGGAGGATGAACTTGACCGGCAGCAGGTTCGCGAACTGGGTCATCAGGTCGGCCGGCGAGCCCTTGGCCTCCATCTCGTCGATGACCGCGTCGACGAGTTCGCGGATCTCCTCGCGCCATCCGTCGACGCGTCGCGGGGTCATCGTGGGGTTGATGATCCGGCGCAGCCGCAGGTGGTCCTCGCCGTGCATGTTCATCAGGAGCGTGGGGTCCTCGAGGACCTCCATGTTGGGGAACAGCTTCGGCGTGTCGTCCTCGGAGAGGTCGCGGATGAACCGGCGGTCGTCGCTCATGATCGCGAGGATGTCGGCGTGCGTCACCGCCAGCAGCACCTTGTCGTCGAGCGGCAGGGTGACCTCGCTGACCGGACACTCCCTGCGGCGCCGGGCGAACTCGGGTGACGGCGTGCCGTGCGGCCCCTCCGGGAACGGGTACCGGTCGGGCCCCTGGGGGAACGGGAAGGCACTGGGACTGGCTTCGGGCGCGACGGTTTCGGACACGGAAAACCCCTTCGACGGGCGGAGCTCGGTCGGCATTCGGCACCCGATGCTCGACCCGCGGCCTTAGGGACGGCTAAAGCGATTCCTTCGGGCCCCCGGCCGGGCGTGCGGCCGGCCGGGCGGCCGGAATCCGAGCCTCCGCTGGTAGTGAACGGTCCCGTGCCGTATTGTGAATCGCAACTCAACTACCTTTGAGAGCAAGGATTTTTCACTGATGAATGACGCCAGGCTGGATGTCGGCCGCCTCGGGCTGTGGACCAATCAGTTCGACAACCTGCCGATCTCACAAGCGGTGGAGGCGACCCGGGAGATCGAGGAGCTCGGCTACTCCGCCCTCTGGCTCGGTGAGCTCTCCGGGCGTGAGGCGATGACCCAGGCATCCCTGCTGCTCTCGGCGACGTCCCGGCTGAAGGTGGCCACCGGCGTCGCCACCGTCTACGGGCGCGACCCGGTGACCATGGCGCAGGCGCAGCGGACGCTGCACGAGTGTTTCGGCGACCGGTTCGTGCTCGGCCTCGGGATCAGCCACCCGTGGTTCGTGGAGCAGGTCCGCGGGCTGTCGTTCGGCCCGCGCGTGCCCACCATGCGCGACTACCTCGACCGGATGGACGCCGCGCCGTTCGGTCCTCCCGGAGCGCCGAAGCAGCTCCCGCGGGTGATCGGCGCCGTCGGCACCAACATGCTCGCCCTGGCCGCCGAACGCGCCTCCGGCGCCGTGCCCTTCGGCATGCCGGTCGAGCACACCGCGCGCACCCGGGCGCTGATGGGCCCGGACGCGTTCCTGGGGGTGTTCCAGGCCGTGCTGCTCGGCCCCGAGGACCGGACGACGCGGGAGATCGCCTGGCAACACGTGTCGGAGTCGCTGCCCAACCGGGCGGACATGCTGCGCGGGCTCGGCTACTCGGTCGACCTGGCGGGCCCGGACGCCGAGCGGCTGGTGCGCTCCCTGGTCGTCTGGGGCGGCCAGGACGCGATCGCCGCCCGGGTCAAGGAGCACCTGCACGCGGGTGCCGACCACGTCTCGCTGTCCGTGATCGGCACCGGTGACGTGCTGCCGCGACAGCAGTGGCGCGAGCTGGCCGGCCTGCTCGACTGACAGGCCGTCCGGCCGGCCTCACCGTCCCCAGGACGGTGAGGCCGGGATCGTCAGACGGTCAGACGGTCAGACCGGCGGAGAGCTCGTCGAGCAGGTGCCGCACCAGCGAACGCGGCGTCGGCCGGTCGATGACCACCACCGGGGCCAGCTCCACGCCGGTGGCCTCGACCAGGGCGTTGCGCAGCTCCAGTGCCGCGAACGAGGACATCCCGAGCTCCAGGAAGCTCAGCTCGATGTCCACCTCGGCCACCGAGTCGAAGCCCAGGACCACCGCCGCCCGGGTGCGGACCAGTTCGAGCAGCAGCTCCTCGGCCTCGGTGTCACCCAGACCGGCGAGCTTCGCGCGCAGCTCCGCCCCGCCGTCGCCGACCGGGCCCGCCTCCGCCGAGGCGGGCTCGGTCGTCTGCGTGGGCAGCGCGGCGCTGCGCTCCTTGCGCCAGGCGGCCAGCGCCGGCAGCACCTCGCGCAGCGGTTCGAGCAGCTCCTCGCCCGCTCCGAGGAGGGCTGCCAGCCTGCTCGGGTCCGACTCCTCGACCGCCGTCCAGAGCTCGGCGTCGAAGCCGGTCGGCTCCCCGCTGTCGTGCAGCCAGTACCGGTTCCGGGCGAAGGCGTAGGACGGCAACTCGGTGTGCGAGCCGTCGCCGAGCAGCGCCTGCCAGTCGACCTCGACGCCCTGGACGTGGGCGGCGGCGAGCGCCGTGGTCACGGTGGCGAGCTCCGGCCGGCCGGCGCGCAGCACGGGGGCCACCACCGCGGGCGCGGTGGCCAGGCACTCCTGGACCATGCCGGAGAGCACGGCGTCCGGCCCCAGCTCCACGAAGCGGTCCACGCCGTTGCGCTCCAGCCAGCGGACACCCTCCAGGAAGCGGACGGTCTGCCTGACGTGGCGGACCCAGTAGTCGGGCGAGCACAGCTCGTCGGCGGTGGCGAGCTCGCCGGTCACGTTGGAGACGACCGGGATGCTCGGCGGCGAGTAGGTCAGGCCCGCCGCGATCCGCCGGAACTCCTCCAGGATCGGGTCCAGGTGGTGCGAGTGGAAGGCGTGGCTGACCCGCAGCCGCTTGGTCTTGACCCCCTGCCGGCGCCAGTGCGTCGTCAGGTCGGTGACCGCCTCGGCATCGCCGGAAATCACCGTCGACTGGGGGCCGTTGATGGCCGCCACCGCGACCCGGTGACTGTCCGACAGCGACTCGTGGACGCGCAGGTGGTCGGCCGCGACGGCCACCATGGCCCCGCCCGCCGCGACGGACTGCATCAGCCGGCCCCGGCCGGCCACCAGGGCCGACGCGTCGGCGAGCGAGAGCACGCCCGCCACGTGGGCGGCCGCGAGCTCGCCGATCGAGTGGCCGATCAGGTAGTCGGGCCGCAGCCCCAGGTGCTCCACCAGGCGGAAGAGCGCGACCTCGACGGCGAACAGCGAGGCCTGGGTGTACAGGGTCTGGTCGAGCAGCGCCGCGTCCGCCGACCGCACCGGGGCGAAGAGCACGGTCAGCAGCGGCCGGTCCAGGTGCCGGTCCAGCTGCGCGCAGACCTCGTCGAGCGCCTCGGTGAACTTCGGTACGGACTCGTAGAGTTCGCGCCCCATGCCGAGGCGCTGGCTGCCCTGGCCGGTGAAGAGGAACGCGGTCCTGCCGGTGGCCGCGGCCTGGCCGCGGACCACGCCGACGGCCGGCTCGCCGGCCGCGATCCCGCGCAGCCCCCTGAGCAGCGCCTCCCGGTCCTCGGCCACGACCGCGGCACGGTGACCGAAGCGCGTCCGGGCGGCCAGGGTCGCGGCGACGTCGAGCGAGGCGATCTCGGGCCGGTCGGCCAGGAACCGGCCGAGCCGGTCCGCCGCCTCGCGCACCGCGGTCTCGGAGCGGCCGGAGAGCAGCCAGGGCACGACCCGGGGCTGCGGCGGCTCCCCCGCCCCCTCCTGCTCCGCCCCCTCCTGCTCGACCGCCGGAGCCTGCTCCACGATCACGTGGGCGTTGGTCCCGCTGATCCCGAACGAGGAGACGCCCGCGCGGCGGGGCGTCTCGCTCCGCGGCCACGGCACCGGCTCGCTGAGCAGCCGCACCTGCCCGGCCGTCCAGTCCACGTACGGGGACGGGGTCTCGCAGTGGAGGCTGACGGGCATGGTCTCGTGCTGCAGTGCCAGCACCGCCTTGATCACGCCGGCCACACCGGCCGCCGCCTGGGTGTGCCCGATGTTCGACTTGATCGAGCCGAGCCACAGCGGGCTCTCCTCCGGCCGGTCCTGGCCGTAGGTCGCGAGCAGGGCCTGCGCCTCGATCGGGTCGCCCAAGGTGGTGCCGGTGCCGTGCGCCTCCACCAGGTCCACGTCCCGCGCGGCCAGCCCGGCGTCTGCGAGCGCCTGCCGGATCACCCTCTCCTGGGAGGGGCCGTTGGGGGCGGTGAGGCCGTTGCTCGCGCCGTCCTGGTTGACGGCCGAGCCGCGGATCACGGCGAGGACGGGGTGGCCGTTGCGCCGGGCGTCCGACAGCCGCTCCAGCAGGAGCAGGCCGGCGCCCTCGCCGAAGCCGGTGCCGTCCGCCTCCGCCGAGAAGGGCTTGCACCTGCCGTCGGGGGCGAGCCCCCGCTGGCGGGAGAAGTCGGTGAACACCGACGGGGTCGACAGCACGGTCACCCCGCCGGCGAGCGCCAGCCCGCAGTCGCCGTTGCGCAGCGCCTGGATCGCCAGGTGCATCGCGACCAGCGAGGACGAGCAGGCCGTGTCGACCGTGAGGGCGGGGCCCTCCAGCCCGAAGGTGTAGGCGAGCCGGCCGGACGCCACGCTGGTGGCGCTGCCGCTGCCCAGGAAGGCCTCGTACTCGGCCGGCACCCTGTGCAGCCGGGTCGCGTAGTCGCCGTACATCAGACCGGCGAAGACACCGGTCTTGCTGCCGCGCAGGCTGCGCGGGTCGATGCCGCCGTGCTCGAAGGTCTCCCAGGCCACCTCCAGCAGCAGCCGCTGCTGCGGATCCATCGCGACGGCCTCGCGCGGGCTGAGCCCGAAGAAGGCCGGGTCGAACGCGTCCGCGTCGTACAGGAAGCCGCCCTCACGGGTGTAGCTCGTGCCGCTCTTCTCCGGATCGGGGTCGTAGAGGGACTCCAGGTCCCAGCCGCGGCCGGTGGGGAACCCGCCGATCGCGTCGCTGCCTTCGGACACCAGGTTCCACAGGTCCTGCGGGGTGCGAACGCCTCCGGCGAAGCGGCAGCCCATGGCGACGATCGCGACCGGCTCGGGCACCGCGGACTCCACCTCCCGCAGACGCTCGCGGGTCTGGTGCAGGTCTGCGGTGACCCACTTCAGGTACTCGACGAGCTTTTCCTCGTTGTTGCTGCTCATTCGGGCCTCCGGCCTAGCTCCTGGTCGATGAAGGCGAAGATGTCGGAGGTCGACGCGGAACTGATCCGGTCGGCCACCTCGGTGGTGGTCGGGGCGGTATCCCACTTCGCGAGGATCCGCCGCAGCTTCTGGGCCACCGCCTGGCGGACGTCCTCGTCCCCGGGCGCGGGGCTCAGGGCGGCGTCCAGCCGCTCCAGGCGGTCCAGCTCGGCCAGCAGGCCCTGGGTGTCCGCCGGGCGCTCGGCCTCTTCGGGGGCCAGCGCGGTGACGATGTGTCCGGCGATGGCCACCGGCGTCGGGTGGTCGAAGACCAGCGTGGCCGGCAGCCGGAGCCCGGTCGCGGCGTTCAGCCGGTTCCGCAGCTCGACCGCGGTGAGCGAGTCGAACCCGAGGTCCTTGAAGGCACGTTCCGGGTCCACCCCGCTCGCGTCGGCGTGTCCGAGGACCGCGGCCACCGTGCCGCGGACCAGGTCGAGCGTGACCTCCAGGCACTGGTCCGCCGAGAGCCCGCGCAGGCGCTGCGGCAGGTTCACCGTCCGGGCCTTCGACGCCTGCCGGGACGGGGTCCGCACCAGGCCCCGGAACAGCGGCGGCAGCACGTCCGCGGCCGCCGCGGCGCGCAGCGCCGACAGGTCCAGGGCGGCCGGGACGACCGTGGTGGCCCCGCCCGCCAGCGCCTGGTCGAAGAGGTCCAGGCCCTCCTGGGAGGTCAGGGCGCGGGCGCCGCCGCGCGACAGGCGGTCGACCTCTCCCTCGCTCAGCCCCTCGGTCAGCCCGGAGGTCTCCTGCCACAGGCCCCAGGCCAGCGAGGTACCGGACAGTCCGGCCGCGCGGCGCTGGGCCGCGAGCGCGTCCAGGAAGGAGTTGGCGGCCGCGTAGTTGCCCTGTCCGGCGTTGCCCAGGGTGCCCGCGGCGGACGAGAAGAGCACGAACGCGCTCGGCTTCAGCTCGCGGGTGAGCTCGTGCAGGTGCCAGGCGGCGTCCACCTTCGGGCGGAACACCGTGTCCAGCCGCTGCGGTGTCAGCGACTGCAGCACGCCGTCGTCGAGCGCGCCGGCCAGGTGCAGGACGGCGGTCAGCGGGTGCTCCGGGTCGATGCCGTCGAGCACCCGGGCCAGCGACCCGCGATCGGCGGCGTCGCAGGCGACGAGGGCGGCTTCGGCCCCGAGCGTGCCGATCTCCTCCAGCAGCTCGGCCGCGCCCGCCGCGTCCGGACCCTGCCGGCTGATCAGCAGCAGGTGCCGGACGCCGTACGCGGAGACCAGATGACGGGTCAGCAGCCGGCCGAGTGTGCCGGTGGCGCCCGTGACCAGGACCGTTCCCTCCGGATCGATGCCGCCGCCGGGTGAGACGTCCTGCTCCAGCTGCGCCCGCACCAGCCTGGGCGCCCTCAGTTCCCCGGCCCGCAGGGCCAGTTGCTGCTCTCCGGTCGCCAGTGCGGCATCCACGCAGACACCGGTCGGGTCCTGCTCGGCGAGGTCGATGAGGACGATCCGGCCCGGGTTCTCCGACTGCGCCGACCGGACCAGGCCCCAGGCCGCGGCCGCGGCCAGGTCCGGTACCGAGTCGTCCGGGTCGGCCGCCGTCGCGCCACGGGTCACCACCGCGAAGCGGCTCTCCGTGTAGCGCTCGTCGGCCAGCCATGCCTGGAGGGTCTCCAGGGCCAGCCCGGTCAGCTCGCGGACGGCTTCGGGGCCGGCCTCGGGAGCCCCCGCGAGCGGGAGCACCACCCAGTCCGGCGCGGCGCCGTCCACCAGGGCCGGGTAGGGCAGCGCGAACGGGTCGGAGCCCGCCACCGCCACCCGCACGCCGGGGGCCGGCTGCGGCGCGGCCACGGTCTGCCAGGCGAGCGTGTACAGCGAGCGGTCGTCGGCGGCCAGGCCGCGCAGCTGCTCGGCCGGCATCGCCCGCACCGAGATCGACTCCACCGACGCCACCGGAACGCCCGCCGTGTCGGTGATCTCCAGGGCCATCGCCTGGGAGCCACCATCGATGGGCGACAGGCGCACCCGCACGGCGGATCCGGCCGGCCCGTGCAGCCGGACGCCGTTCCAGGCGAAGGGCAGCCGTACCGTGTCGGACGCCTCCGCGGACACCATCGCGTGCAGGCAGGCGTCGAGCAGGGCGGGGTGCAGGGCGAAGCGGGCGTCCTCGTCGCCTTCGGGCAGTGCGACCTGCGCGAACAGCTCCTCCCCGGATCGCCACAGTGCCTGCAGGCCCTGGAAGGTGGGCCCGTACTCGTAGCCCTGGGCGAAGAGGTCGGCGTACCGGCCCTCGATGCCCACCTGCTGCGCGCCGGCGGGCGGCCACTGCGCCGCGGGGAAGCCGGCGGGCTGCGCCGGGTCGCCCGGGGAGAGCAGGCCGGTGGCGTGCCGGACCCATTCGCCCTCGGCCGCGCCGCGCGAGTAGACCTCCACCGGGCGGCGGTCGGATCCGTCCTCGGCCCGGCCGACCGCCACCTGCAGCTGGACGGCTTCGTCCGCCGGCAGCACCAGCGGTGCTTCCAGGGTGAGTTCGTCGAGGGCGGCGCAGTCGACGCGGGCGCCGACGTGCAGGGCGAGCTCGACGAAGGCGGTGCCCGGCAGGAGCACCGTGCCGGCCACGGCGTGGTCGGCGAGCCAGGGGTGGGTCGCCAGTGACACCGATCCGGTGGCGACCAGGCCCTGGTCACCCGCCAGATCGACGCTCGCCCCGAGCAGCGGGTGCGTGACCGGGGACATTCCCAGGCCCGTGACGTCGCCGACCGCGCCACCGGTGGCCTCCAGCCAGAACCGGCGGCGCTGGAAGGGGTAGGTGGGCAGTGCCACCGGGCCCCGGGCGGAGTCGCCGAGCAGCGGCGCCAGGTCGATCGGGGCGCCGAGGGTGTGCGCCTGGGCGACGGAGAGCAGGAACCGGCCCAGGTCGCCCTCGTCCCGGCGCAACGAACCGACCACGCCCGCCGTCGCGTTGGCGGCCTCCAGGGTCTCCTGGATGCCGATGGCGAGCACCGGGTGCGGGCTCGACTCGACGAACAGCTGGTGTCCCTGGCCGGCGAGCCGCGCGATCACGTCCTCCAGGCCGACGGTCTGCCGCAGGTTCGTGAACCAGTACTCCGCGTCGAGCTCGGTGCCCCGCAGCGTCGTACCGGTCACCGTGGAGTGGAAGGCGATGCGCGCCTCGCGGGGGACGATCCCGGAGAGGGTGGCGAGCAGCTCCTCCCGGATCTCGTCCACCTGCGCGGAGTGCGAGGCGTAGTCCACCTGGATCCGGCGGGCGCGCACGCCCCGCTCGACACAGGCCGCCAGGAACTCGGTCAGGGCCTGCGCGTCACCGGAGACCACCGTGGAGTTGGGGCCGTTCACGGCCGCGACGCCGATCCTGCCCTCCCACTCGCCGAGGAGCTCGCGAACCTCGGCGACCGGGAGCGGAACCGAGCCCATGCCGCCCTTGCCGGCCATCCGGGCGCCGATCAGCCGGCTGCGCAGCGCGACCACCTTGGCCGCGTCGTCCAGGCTCAGGGCGCCCGCCACGCAGGCCGCGGCGATCTCGCCCTGGGAGTGTCCGACCACCCCGACCGGGCGCACGCCGTACGACTGCCACAGCTCGGCCAGCGAGACCATCACCGCGAACAGCGCGGGCTGGACCACGTCCACCCGGTCGAGCGACGGCGCGCCCTCGGCGCCCCGCAGCACGTCGAGCAGTGACCAGTCCGTGTACGAGGACAGCGCGGCCGCGCACTCGGCCAGCCGCTCGGCGAACACCGGCGAGCGGTCGGCCAGATCGAGCGCCATGCCGGCCCACTGGGAGCCCTGGCCGGGGAAGACGAAGATCGCCTCCGCCGGATCGCCCGCCACGCCCTGGACCAGGTGCGGCGCGGGCCGGTCGGCCAGCAGCGCGTCCAGCCCCTGGAGCAGCTCGGTGCGGTCGGTGGCGACCACCACCGCCCGGTCCTCGAACGCCGACCGCGTCGTCAGCAGCGCGTGGGCCAGGTCCGCGAGGGAGAGCGAGGCATCGGCTGCCACCAGGTCGCGCAGGCGTTCCGCCCGCGCCCGCAGTGCGGCCTCGCCGCGCCCGGACAGGACGAGCGGCACGGGCCCCTCGAAGGGCTCGGACGCCGCCGGGGCCTCCTGGGCCGGGGCCTGCTCCAGCACGACGTGCGCGTTGGTGCCGCTGATGCCGAACGAGGAGACGGCCGCGCGGCGCGGGTGGTCGTTCTGCGGCCACTCCCGGGCCTGGGTGAGGAGGCTGACGGCGCCGTCGGTCCAGTCCACCTCCGCACTCGGCTCGCCGACGTGCAGGGTCCTGGGCAGCAGGCCGGTACGGATCGCCTCGACCATCTTGATGATGCCGGCGACGCCTGCCGCCGCGAGGGTGTGGCCGATGTTCGACTTGATCGAGCCGAGCCACAGTGGCCGCTCGGCGGGCCGGTCCCGCCCGTACGTGGCCAGCAGGGCCTGGGCCTCGATCGGGTCGCCGAGGGCGGTGCCCGTGCCGTGCGCCTCGACCACGTCCACCTGCTGGGCGGTCACTCCGGCGTTGGCCAGCGCCGCGCGGATGACCCGCTGCTGCGAGGGACCGTTCGGTGCGGTGAGACCGTTGCTGGCGCCGTCCTGGTTGACGGCGGACCCCCGGACGACCGCGAGGATCCGGTGGCCCTTGCGCAGGGCGTCCGACTGCCGCTCCAGGAGCAGCATGCCGGCGCCCTCACCCCAGGCGGTTCCGTCGGCGTCCGCGGAGAAGGCCCGGCAGCGGCCGCCGGGCGACAGCGCCCGCTGGCGGCTGAACTCCACGAAGTTGCCCGGACCGGCCATCACCGTCACACCGCCGGCGAGCGCGTAGTCGCACTCGCCCTGCCGCAGCGCCTGGGCGGCGAGGTGGACCGCGACCAGCGAGGACGAGCACGCGGTGTCCACGGTGACCGCCGGACCCTGCAGGCCCAGGGTGTACGAGATCCGGCCCGAGGCGACGCTCGTGGTGTTGCCGGTGGACAGGTAGCCCTCGAAGCCCTCGGGAACCTGCGGGAGCCGCGAGGCGTAGTCACCGGCGATCACACCGGCGAAGATGCCCGTGCTGCTGCCGCGCAGCGCGGCGGGGTCGATCCCGGCCCGCTCCACGGCCTCCCACGAGGTCTCCAGCAGCAGCCGCTGCTGCGGGTCCATGGCCATCGCCTCGCGGGGGCTGATGCCGAAGAAGTCGGGGTCGAAGACGTCGGCGTCGTGGA
The DNA here is from genome assembly GCF_057158765.1 of Kitasatospora sp. NEAU-69. Lineage (NCBI taxonomy): Bacteria > Bacillati > Actinomycetota > Actinomycetes > Kitasatosporales > Streptomycetaceae > Kitasatospora > Kitasatospora sp. NEAU-69. Next base: position 12,842 of record NZ_JBWXUE010000055.1, on the reverse strand, counting down.
CGAACCCACCGGCCCGCACGTAGGACTTGCCCACCGCGTCCGGATCCTCGTCGTAGAGGCTCTCGACGTCCCAGCCGCGGTTGGTCGGGAACGGGCCGATCGCGTCGGTGCCGTCGGCGACGAGCTGCCACAGGTCCTCCGGCGACGCGACCCCGCCCGGGTACCGGCACGCCATGCCGACGATCACGATCGGGTCGTCGGAGGTCGCGACGGCCTGGCCGCCACCGGCGTGCACCGGGGTCTCCTGCCCGCCCAGCAGCAGCTCGGAGCGCAGGAAGCCGGCCAGCGCCAGCGGTGTGGGGTGGTCGAAGACCATCGTGGTCGGCAGCCGCAGCCCGGTCACGGTGTTCAGCCGGTTGCGCAGCTCCACCGCGGTGAGCGAGTCGAAGCCCGACTCGGTGAACGCCCGCCCGGCGGTGATCGCCTCCGGGCCGGAGTACCCGAGCACGGTCGCGGCCTGAGCCCGGACCAGGTCGACCAGCCGGCGTTCCTGGTCGGCCTCGGACAGGCCGGCGAGCTCGGCGGTCAGCGAGGAGCCGCCGGCGGTCACGGCGCTGACGGCACGCCGCCCCGGAGTGCGGAGCAGGCCGCGCAGGATCCCCGGCAGCTCACCGGCCTCGGCCAGCCGGCGGAGCGCCGGGAGGTCGAGTGCCGCGGGCACCAGGAGGGCGCGGTCGCTCTCGGCCGCGTCCAGGAACGACCGCAGCGCCTCGGCGTCGGCCAGCGGGCGGACGGCGCTGCGGCCGATCCGGGCCTGGTCGCCGGCGGCCAGCTCGGCCGCCATGCCCGCGCCGGCCCACGGGCCCCAGGCCAGCGAGGTGGCCGGGAGGCCGTGGGAACGGCGCAGCTGGGCCAGCCCGTCGAGGAACGCGTTGGCGGCCGCGTAGTTGGCCTGCCCCGGGTTGCCGCTGATGCCGGCCAGCGAGGAGAACAGGACGAACATCGCGAGGTCGGTGCCCGCGGTGAGCTCGTGCAGGTGCCAGGCCGCGTCGACCTTCGGGCGCAGGACGGCCGCCAGCCGGTCGGCCGTCAGCGCACCGACCAGGCCGTCGTCGAGCACGCCCGCCGCGTGCACCACGCCGGTGAGCGGGTGCTCGGCGGGAACGGAGTCCAGCAGCGCGGCGAGGGCGGCGCGGTCCGTCGTGTCGCAGGCCTCGATCCGCACGCTCGCTCCGGCGGCGGTCAGTTCGGCCGCCAGTTCCCGGGCGCCCCCGGCCTCGGCACCCCGGCGGCTGGTCAGCAGCAGGTGCCGGACGCCGCGTTCGGTGACCAGGTGCCGGGCGATCCTGGCACCGAGCGATCCGGTGCCGCCGGTGATCAGGACCGTGCCGTCGGCGTCCAGGCCGGACGGCACCTGGAGCACGAGCTTGCCGACGTGCTTCGCCTGGCTCAGGAAGCGCATGGCCTCCGGCGACCGGCGCACGTCCCAGGCGGCGATCGGCAGCGGGCGCAGCACGCCCTGCTCGAACAGCCGCATCAGCTCGGTCAGCATCTGCTGGATCCGGGCCGGGCCCGCCTCCATCAGGTCGAACGCCTGGTAGCGGACGCCCGGGTGCTCCTCGGCCACCTGCTCGGGCTCGCGGATGTCGGTCTTGCCCATCTCCAGGAAGCGGCCGCCGCGCGGCAGCAGCCGCAGCGAGGCGTCCACGAACTCGCGCGCGGTGGCGTCGAGCACCACGTCGACTCCCCGGCCGTCGGTGGCCGCCAGGAACTGCGCTTCGAAGTCCAGCGTCCGCGAGTTGGCGATGTGGCCGTCGTCCAGTCCCTGCTGCCGCAGGACCGGCCACTTGCCGGTGCTCGCGGTGCCGTAGACCTCCGCACCGAGGTGACGGGCGAGCTGGACGGCGGCCATGCCGACGCCACCGGCGGCGGCGTGCACGAGCACCGACTCCCCGGGGCGCAGGTCGGCGAGGTCCACCAGCCCGTAGTAGGCGGTCAGGAAGACGATCGGCACCGACGCGGCCTGGGCGAACGACCAGCCCTGCGGCATCCGCGTGACCAGGTCGCGGTCGGTGACCGAGGTCGGTCCGACACCTCCGGACAGCAGTCCGAACACGGCGTCGCCGGGCGCGAGGTCGGTGACACCGGGACCGACCTCGACGACGACGCCGGCGCCCTCGCTGCCGATCAGCGCCCGGTCGGGGTACATCCCGAGGGCGATCATGACGTCGCGGAAGTTCAGGCCCGCCGCACGGAGCGCGATGCGGACCTGCCGCTCGCCGAGCGGCTCGGCGGAGGGTACGGGCAGCAGTTCGAGGGCGTCCAGCGTCCCCGGCGTCGTGACGTCGAGCCGCCAGCCCTGGTCGGCGGGGGCCCGCAGGACGTCCTTGGCGCTCTGGCGGGCCAGCTGCGGGCGGTACGCCACGCCGTGACGGATCACCAGCTCGCTCTCGCCGGCGGCCGCGGCCGCCGCGAGGACCCGGTCCGACTCCTCCCGGCCGTCCACGTCGAGCAGCACGAACCGGCCCGGATTCTCCGACTGGGCCGTGCGCACCAGGCCCCGGACGGCCGCCGCGGCCAGGTCGTCGCCGGCGTCGCCGGGGAGTGCCCGGACGGCGGAACGGGTCAGCACCACGAGGGTGCTGTTGCGGTACCGCTCCTCGGACAGCCATTCCTGCACCAGGTGCAGGGCGCGGCCGACCAGCTCGTGGGTGGCCTCGACGACGCCGGCGGGGTCAGCCGCCCGGGCCTCGGGGGCGCTCTGCGCGTGCCCGAAGCGGGCGAGCACGAGACCGGGCGCCTTCGCGTCGGCCGGTGTCAGGGCCGTCAGGGCCGTCAGGTCGCGGTCGCCGAGCTCGGTGAGGGCTTCGGCGGTGGCGGCCTGGTCGTCCAAGGGGGCGGCCACCCAGTCCAGTTCGTAGAGACCGTCCTGGCCGGGTGCCGCGATCGAGGCGATCCGGTCGGCGGCGACGGACCGCAGGGTCAGCGCGCCGACGGCGGCCACGGGCTGACCGGAGTCGTCGGCGACGACGAGCGAGACCGTGTCGTTCCCGGTCGAGGTGAGCGCGACCCGGGCGCGGGTCGCGCCGGTGGCGTGCAGGGTGACGTCCGTCCAGGCGAACGGCAGCCGGACCGAACCGGTCGGCGACTCCTGCGCGGTGATCGCGAGCGCGTGGAGCGCGGAGTCCAGCAGCGCGGGGTGGATCCCGAAGCCGGCGGCGGCCTGCTGCTGCTCCTGCGGCAGCTCCACTTCGGCGTACACGGTGTCGCCGGCCTGCCAGGCCGAGCGGAGCCCCGCGAAGCCCGGCCCGTAGTGGTAACCCAGCTTCGCGAGCCCCTCGTAGAACCCGTCGACGGACACCGCGGTGGCGCCCTTCGGCGGCCATGCGGCGAGCGTCGCCGGCTCCGCTGCCGGCGCGTCGGAGAGCTGACCCGTGGCGTGCCGCACCCAGTCGCCCTCCCCGCGCCGCGAGTGCACGGCGACGGCACGGCGGCCGGAGTCGTCCGGCGCGGCGACGGTCACCTGGATCCGGACGCTGCCGGTGGCCGGCAGGATCAGGGGCTGTTCGAGGGTGAGGTCCTCGACCGTGGAGCAGCCGAGCTGGTCACCCGCGTGGATCGCCAGCTCCAGGAACGCCGTCCCGGGGACCAGGACCGTGTCGCCGATCATGTGGTCGGCGAGCCAGGAGTGGGTCGACAGCGAGAGCCGGCCCGTGAGGATGAGCGAGTCGCTGTCGGCGGGCTGGACCGTCGCGGACAGCAGCGGGTGGTCGGCGGCGGCCAGGCCGAGCCCGTCGGGGTCGCTGCCGATCGGCTTCTTCAGCCAGTAGCGCTCACGCTGGAAGGCGTAGGTGGGCAGCTCCACCAGATCCGAGCCCGGCAGGAACCGCTCCCACTCCACACTCACACCATGTGCGTGCACCGCGCCCAGCGCCGTGAGGAGGGAGCGCTTCTCGGCGCGGTCCTTGCGCAGCACCGGAACCACGACGACGCCCTCGGCGTCGGCCAGGCACTCGCCCGTCAGGCCCGCCAGAGTCCCGTCCGGACCCAGCTCCACGAACGCCGTCACACCAAGACCCGCCAGCGTCGCGACACCGTCGGTGAACCGGACCGCCGAACGGGCCTGCGTAGCCCAGTACTCGGCCGTGAACTCCTCGATCACCTCACCGGTGACGTTCGAGACCACCGGAATCCGGGGAGCCGAATACGTCAGCCCCGCAGCGACCTCGGTGAACTCCGCCAGCATCCCGTCCAGATGCGCCGAGTGGAACGCGTGACTCACCTTCAGCCGCGTCGCCTTCACACCCTCCCCGCGAGCCAGCTCCAGCACCTCCAGCACCGCGACCTCGTCACCCGAAATCACCGTGCTGGAAGGGCTGTTGAACCCCGCCACCTCCACACCGGAGCGACCCTCAAGCCACCCGGCGACGCGCGCTTCACCCGCATTGAGGGCAACCATCGCGCCGCCCGCGGCAACACCCTCCATCAACCGCGCCCGCACACAGACCAGACGCGCCGCGTCCTCCAGCGAGAGCACACCCGCCACATGAGCCGCAGCCAACTCACCCACCGAGTGGCCGACCAGGTAGTCCGGGGTCACCCCGTAATGCTCCAGCAGACGGAACAGGGCCACCTCGACCGCGAACAACGCCGGCTGCGTGAACACCGTCCGCCCAAGCAGCTCCGGTTCACCCTCGATCACCGCACCCAGCGAACGATCCAGATGCACATCCAGAGCCGCAACAACCTCATCGAACGCAGCCGCGAACACCGGCTCCGCCGCATACAACTCACGACCCATACCCACACGCTGACTCCCCTGCCCCGAGAACAGGAACGCCACCGAACCACCCGAGACAGGTTCACCGGGGACCAGCGTCCGCAGGCCGTCGAGGAGTTCCTCCCGGGTCTCCCCCACCACCACCGCACGGTGATCGAGACGGGCCCGCGACACCGCCAGCGAGCGACCCACCGCCGCGATGTCCAGCTCCGGCCGCTCCTCCAGGAACGACACCAACCGGCGCGCCTGCTCCGACAGCGCAGCCCCCGACCGGCCCGACACCACCCACGGCACCAGACCCGACAGCACGCCCGACGCCGGCTCGGCGACATCCTCCTCGGCCTCGGCCGGGGCCGGGACGGCCTGCTCCACGATCACGTGGGCGTTGGTCCCGCTGACACCGAAGGACGAGACACCGGCGCGGCGCGGACGGTCCAGCTCGTCCCAGTCCCGCGTCTGCGTCAGCAGCTCCACCGCGCCCGCCGACCAGTCGACCTCGGGGGTCGGCTCGTCCACGTGCAGCGTCGGGGGCATGACCCCGTTGCGGATCGCCATGACCATCTTGATCACGCCCGCGACACCCGCCGCGGCCTGCGTGTGACCGATGTTCGACTTGATGGATCCCAGCCACAGCGGGTTGTCGTCCTGACGGGCCTGGCCGTAGGTGGCAAGCAGGGCCTGGGCCTCGATCGGGTCACCCAGCCGCGTGCCCGTGCCGTGCGCCTCCACGACGTCCACCTCGGCGGCGGACAGCCGGGCGTTCGCCAGCGCGGCCCGGATGACCCGCTCCTGCGACGGCCCGTTCGGCGCCGTCAGACCGTTGCTCGCACCGTCCTGGTTCACGGCGGAGCCACGGATCACGGCGAGCACGTTGTGCCCGTTGCGCTCCGCGTCCGACAGCCGCTCCAGCACCAGCAGGCCCACGCCCTCGGCGAATCCGGTGCCGTCGGCCGAAGCGGACATGGATCGGCAGCGGCCGTCGGCGGACAGTCCGCGCTGCCGGCTGAACTCCACGAAGAGGCTGGGGCTCGCCATGACGGTGACGCCGCCGGCCAGGGCGATCGGGCATTCGCCGTCGCGCAGGGACTGCACCGCGAGGTGGAGCGCGACGAGCGAGGACGAGCAGGCGGTGTCGACCGTGACCGCCGGGCCCTCCAGCCCGAAGGTGTAGGCCAGCCGGCCCGAGGCCACGCTGGTGGTGTTGCCCGTGAGCAGGTAGCCCTCCAGCTCGGGCGGGGTCTCCCCGGGCCGCGTCGCGTAGTCCTGCGCGATCGCGCCGACGAAGACGCCGCCCTGCCGGCCCTTGACCGAGGCCGGGTCGATACCGGCCCGCTCGAAGGCCTCCCAGGCCGTCTCCAGCAGCAGCCGCTGCTGCGGTTCGATGGCATCCGCCTCGCGGGGGCTGATGCCGAAGAACTCGGCGTCGAACTTGTCCGCGTCGTGCAGGAAGCCACCCTTGGTGACGTACGTCCGCCCCGGGCTGTTCGGGTCGGGGTCGAACAGCGCGTCGGCGTCCCAGCCCCGGCCGTCCGGGAAATCGGTGATCGCGTCCACGCCTTCGTGGACGAGGTTCCAGAGCGACTCGGGTGAGTCCACTCCGCCGGGGAACCGGCAGGCCATACCCACGATCGCGATGGGCTCGTGCCTGCCGGCCTCGGCGTCGCGGAGCTCACGGCGGGCCTTCTGGAGGTCGGTCGTGACCCGCTTCAGGTAATCGCGAAGCTTCTGCTCATTGGACATCGTGCGTCAACACCTTCGAGATAGAGGCAGATCAGGCAGAGCCGAGTTCACTGTCGATGAAGTCGAAGATCTCGTCGTCCGTGGCGGAGTCGAGATCCCGCTCGTCATCGGGGGCCGCGTCCGCTTGGTGGTCCAGCGTCCGCAGCAGGTCCCGCATCCGGTCGGTCAGCAGTTGGCGGGCGGCCGCGTCCAGCAGGTCGAGCTGGAGGCGGTCCAGGTCGGCCACCACCGACTTGGCGGTCGTCTGCCGCTGCGGGACGACCTGGGCGTGGAGGAACCCGGCGAGTGCCTCCGGGGTCGGGTGGTCGAAGACCAGCGTGGCCGGCAGCCGCAGCCCGGTGACGTTGTTCAGCCGGTTGCGCAGCTCGACCGCGGTCAGGGAGTCGAAGCCGAGCTCCTTGAAGGACCGGTCGGCGGTGACCGCCTGCCCGTCCACGTGTCCCAGGACCGTGGCGACCGCGCCGCGCACCAGGTCCACCAGGGTCTTGTGCTGCTGCGGTTCGGGCAGCGCGACGAGCCGCTCGGCCAGCGAGGCCGTGCCGGTCGGGCCCGCCTCGACGACCCGGCGCCGGGTCGGACCGCCGGTCGGCGCGTCGAGCGCCGTCAGCAGTTCGGGCAGCGCCTGCCCACTCGCCCGCAGCTTCGCCATGTCGACCGGCGCGGCCACCACGAGCGGCCGGTGCAGGTCCGGCGCGGCGTCGAACAGGGCCAGGCCCTGCTCGTCCGTGAGCGCGGCCATGCCCATCCGGTCCAGCCGGCGCAGCTGCGCGTCGTCCAGGTGTCCCGTCATCTCGCTGGTCTGCGCCCACAGGCCCCAGGCGATGGAGGTGGCGGGCAGTCCGAGGGCGGTGCGGTGCGCGGCCAGGCCGTCGAGGAACGTGTTGGCCCCGGCGTAACCGCCCTGCCCCGCGTTGCCCAGGATTCCGGCCAGCGAGGAGAACAGGACGAAGAAGGACAGGTCCAGATCCCTCGTGAGCTCGTGCAGCTGCCACGCGGCATCGGCCTTGGCCCGGAACACCGTGGCCAGCCGCTCCGGCGTGAGGCCCTCCAAAGTGCCGTCGTCGATCACGCCCGCGGCGTGCACGACGCCGGTGAGCGGGTGCGCGGCGGGGATGGTGGCGAGCACCTCGGCGAGCGCCCGGCCGTCGGCGGCATCGCAGGCGGCGATGGTCACCTCGGCCCCGGCGGAGCGGAGTTCGGCTTCGAGTTCGGCGGCACCGGCCGCCTGCGAGCCGCGCCGGCTGAGCAGCACCAGCCGGCGCACTCCCTGCTCGGCGACCAGGTGGCGGGCGACCAGGGCGCCCAGCACACCCGTTCCGCCGGTGACGAGCACCGTCCCCTCGGGATCGGGCCGGCGCGGCACGGTCAGGATCACCTTGCCGATGTGGCGGGCCTGGCTGAGGTAGCGGAATGCCTCCGGTGCCCGGTGGATGTCCCAGGCCGAGATCGGCATGGGCTGCAGGGCTCCCTCGTCGAAGAGGGCGCGGATCTCGTCGAGCATCCGGCCGATCCGCTCGGGGCCGGCGTCCAGTACGTCGAACGCCTGGTAGCGCACTCCCTCCCAGTCGGCGGCGATCTCCGCGGAGTCACGGATGTCGGTCTTGCCCATCTCCAGGAACCGCCCGCCGCGCGGCAGCAGCCGCAGCGAGGCCTCCACGTACTCGTGGGCGAGGGAGTTGAGCACGACGTCCACGCCCCGGCCGCCGGTCGCGGTGAGGAAGTGCTCCTCGAACTCCAGCGTCCGGGAGTTGGCGATCCGGTCGTCGGTGAATCCCAGTCCGCGCAGGGTGTCCCACTTGCCGGTGCTGGCGGTGCCGTAGACCTCGACGCCCCAGTGCCGGGCCAGCTGGATGGCGGCGAGCCCGACGCCACCGGTCGCAGCGTGCACGAGAAGGGACTCGCCCGACCGCAGGCCGGCCAGGTCGGCCAGTCCGTAGTACGCGGTCAGGTACACGACGGGGATGCCCGCCGCCTGCGCGAAGGACAGGCCCTTGGGCATCACCGCGATCAGTCGGTGATCGGTGATCGCGACGGGTCCCACCCCGCTGGAGAACAGGCCCATCACCCGGTCTCCGGGAGCGAATCCGGTCACCTCCGGTCCGACTTCGAGCACCACGCCCGCGCCCTCGCCCACCGGCGGCCGCTCGTCGTCCGGGACCATCCCGAGCGCCAGCAGGACGTCGCGGAAGTTCAGGCCGCCCGCCCGGACCGCCACGCGCACCTGACCGGGCCGCAGCGGCTCCAGCACCTCGGGGCAGGCGGTGAGGGAGAGGCTGTCGAGCTCACCCTTGATCGTCAGCGACAGGCGCCAGGGCTGCTGCCCGGCGGGCTCGGCCAGGACGGCGCCCAGGTCCGCCCGCGCCAGCCTCGGCGCCAGGACGGTGCCGGTGCGCAGGACCAGCTCGGAGTGCTCGGCGGCCACGGCGGCCGGCAGTGCCTGCCGGCTGTCGAGGTGGCCGTCGAAGGCCAGGTGCTGCACGCGCCCGGGGTTCTCGGTGCGCGCGGTGCGGAGCAGGCCGGCCAGCCCCGCGTGTGCCAGGTCCCCGGACCGGGTGACCACGGTCAGCCGGGCATCCGCCGACTCCGGGGCGGCAAGCCACCGCTGGAGGAAGGAGAGCACCTCGACGGCCAGGTCCCGGGCCGAATCAGCCACGTCCGCACGGCCCGCGGGTACGCACCAGAGCGCCCGCTCCGGCGCTGCCGCGCCGCCGGCGGTCAGCTCGGCGAGACCGGCGTACTCCGCCACCAGGACACCTGCCTCGGTGAGGACCGGGGTCAGGCCGAGGTGGTCGGCCCCGAGCAGGGCCCACCGCTCGCCGGACCGCACCGCACCGGTCACGTCCACCGGTACGAGGTCCACGGTGAACAGGGACTGCTCGCCGGCGGTGCGCTCCGCGCCGAGCTGGTCCGCACTCACCGCCCGCACGGTCAGGGTGGCGACGCTCGCGACGGGCGTACCGGTCGCGTCGGCGATCAGCACCGAGATCGCATCGGGGCCGGCCGGCGTGAGCCGGACCCGCAGCGACCTGGCACCGGCGGCGTAGAGGTGCACTCCGGCCCAGCTGAACGGCAGGCGGACCTGCTGGGTGTCGTCGGCCAGACCGATGGCGTGCAGGGTGGCGTCGAGCAGGGCCGGGTGGAGGGTGAAGCCGGACGCGTCCGCCTCCTCCGCCAGCCGGACCTCCGCGTAGACGTCCTCCCCCGCCTGCCATGCCGCCTGCACGCCCTGGAAGGTGGGCCCGTAGTGGTACCCGCGTCCCTCCAGCCGGTCGTAGAAGCCTTCGACGGGCAGCGGGGCCGCGTCGGCCGGCGGCCAGACGGCCAGGTCGGCCGCCGGCTCGGGAACCGTGTCGGTCATGGTTCCGGTGGCGTGCCGGACCCAGTCCCCCTCGCCGCCGCTGGGGCGCGAGTGGATGCTCAGCTGCCGGCTGCCGTCGTCGTCGGCCGCGCCGAGGAGCACCTGGAGGTCCAGGTCTCCGGTCTCCCCGAACAGCACGGGCGCCTGGAGGGTGAGCTCCTCGACGTGGCTGCAGCCGACCTGGTCGCCCGCGTGGACGGCCAGTTCGACCAGAGCGGCTCCGGGCAGCAGCACGCTGCCCAGCGCGGCGTGCTCGGCCAGCCAGGGCTGGGTGGAGCGGGACAGCCGTCCGGTGAAGATCAGGGCCTCGGTGTCGGCCGTGCGGATCGCGGCGCCGAGGAGCGGGTGCGCCGCGCGCTGGAGTCCGAGCGCGCCGACGTCACCGGTGCCCGCAGTCCCCATCAGCCAGTGCCGCTGGCGCTGGAACGGGTAGGTCGGCAGGTCAACGGCCACACCGGGGCCGCCGATCACGGCCGACCAGTCGACCGTCACGCCGTTGACGTGCGCCTGCGCGACCGAGGCCAGGAAGCGGTCCTGGCCGCCGTCGTCCCGCCGCAGCGACCCGACGACGACGGCGTCCTCCACGCCGGCTTCGTCGGCCGTGTCGCTGAGGGCCGAGGTGAGCACCGGGTGAGCACTCGCCTCGATGAAGACGCGGTGGCCCTGGTCGAGCAGGGCCTGCGTGGCCGGGACGAACTCGACGGTCTGGCGCAGGTTGCGGAACCAGTACGCGCCGTCGAGCTCGGTGCCGTCCAGCAGCTGCCCGGTGACGGTGGAGTAGAACGCGATGTCACCGGTACGCGGCGTGATGCCGGCCAGCAGCTCGCGCAGCTCGTCCTCCAGGAGGTCGACGTGGGCGGAGTGGGAGGCGTAGTCGACCGGAATGGTGCGCGCCCGGTATCCCTCGGCCTCACCGCGGGCGACGAGCTCGGCGAGGGCCTCCGGGTTGCCGGAGACGACCGTGCTGACGGGGCCGTTGTGTGCGGCGATGTCGATCGCGCCGTCCCAGCGAGCGATCAGCTCACGCACCTGGTCGGCCGGCAACGCGACCGAGACCATGCCACCGGTGCCCGCCAGCCGCACGATCGCCCGACTGCGCAGAGCAACCACCTTCGCCGCGTCATCGAGCGACAACGCACCCGACACCGCCGCCGCCGCGATCTCACCCTGCGAATGACCCACCACCGCCGCCGGCTCCACACCCACCGACCGCCACAACGCCGCCAGCGACACCATCACCGCCCACAACGCCGGCTGCACCACATCCACCCGATCGAAGCCGGGGGCGCCCTCCGCGCCGCGCAGCACATCCAGCAGCGACCAGTCCGTGAACGGCGCCAGCGCCCGCTCGCACTCCACCAACCGCTGCGCGAACACCGGTGCGGACTCCAGGAGTTCCAGCGCCATGCCCTGCCACTGCGAACCCTGACCCGGGAACACGAACACCGTCCGCCCCGAGCCCGCGGCCACACCCTGCACCAGATTCGCCGCCGAACCACCCGAGGCCAACGCCTCCAAGCCCGCCAGCAGCTCATCGCGGCCGGCGCCGGAGACCGCCGCCCGCACCGGCAGATGCGCAACCCGCGCCGCCAGAGCCGACGCCACCGAAGCCGGCTCCACCACACCCGACACCAGCAGCTCACGCACCTGCCCCGCACGCGCCGCCAGAGCCGCCTCACTCTTCGCCGACAGCACCAGCGGAAGCCCCACCGGCCCAGCGACGACCTCGACCGGCTCCGGACCCTGCTCCAGCACGACGTGCGCGTTGGTGCCGCTGATACCGAAGGAGGAGACCGCCGCACGACGCGGACGGTCGAGCTCAGGCCACGCCCGTGGCTGCGTCAGCAGCTCCACCGCACCCGCCGACCAATCCACATGCGGAGTCGGCTCATCCACGTGCAGCGTCGCCGGAAGCTCACCATGACGCATCGCCATCAGCATCTTGATGATCCCCGCCACACCCGCCGCGGCCTGCGTGTGACCGATGTTCGACTTGATCGAACCCAGCCACAGGGGATTGTCGTCCTCACGATCCTGGCCATAGGTCGCCAGCAGCGCCTGGGCCTCGATCGGGTCACCCAGCCGCGTTCCGGTGCCGTGCGCCTCCACCACGTCCACCTCGGACGCCGACAACCGCGCATTCGCCAGCGCCTGCCGGATCACCCGCTGCTGCGAGGGCCCGTTCGGCGCCGTCAGACCATTACTCGCACCATCCTGATTCACCGCCGAACCACGAATCACACCAAGAACGTTGTGCCCGTTGCGCTCCGCGTCCGACAGACGCTCCAGCACCAGAACACCCGCACCCTCACCCCAACCCGTCCCATCCGCCGACGACGAGAACGCCTTGCAACGCCCATCCGCCGACAGACCACGCTGACGCGAGAACTCCACAAACGTATTCGGCGTCGACATCACCGTCACACCACCGGCCAACGCCATCGAACACTCACCCTGACGCAACGCCTGAGCCGCCAGATGCACCGCCACCAACGACGACGAACACGCCGTATCCAACGTCACCGCCGGCCCCTCAAGACCGAACGTGTAAGCCACCCGACCCGACAACACACTCGCGATCGTCCCCGTCAGCAAATGCCCCTCGAAACCCTCCGGAGCACTCCCCAACCGCGACCCGTAATCGTTGTACATCACACCCGCATACACACCCGTCGAAGAACCCCGCAACGAGCCCGGATCAATACCCGCCCGCTCCAACGCCTCCCACGCCACCTCCAGCAACACACGCTGCTGCGGATCCGTCGCCACCGCCTCACGCGGACTCAGACCAAAGAACTCCGCATCGAAATCCGCAGCCTCATAAAGAAACCCACCCCGACGCGTATACGACTTACCGATCTTCTCCGGATCCGGATCGAAAAGCCCCTCCACATCCCAACCACGATCACCCGGGAACTCACCAACAGCATCCCGGCCCTCCACCACCAGCCGCCACAAATCCTCCGGCGAAACCACCCCACCCGGATAACGACACCCCATACCCACCACCGCGATCGGCTCGTC
>NZ_JBWXUE010000054.1:0-39034 GCF_057158765.1 Kitasatospora sp. NEAU-69 | reverse complement strand
ACCCCCTTCTGCTCGGCGACGCCATGCACGCACTCTCGCCGCACCGGGCACAGGCCCAAGTACGTCCAGTACGAGGGCCTGCGCCCGGCACGCCGAGAGCACGCACCTGACGCCGCCAAGCCGCCCTGCGGGCGACGAAGGGGGTCTGACGACAGGCCCTAGGGCCTGTCGGCGCGCGCCGCGCGGTAGACGTCCCGGTGCAGCTCGGTGACCTGCACGGCGTTGCCGTGGCTCGGCACGTGGGTGTGCCGCTCGACCGTCATGCCCAGCTTGGCCATCACGTGCGCCGAGGCCTGGTTCTGCAGCCGGCAGACGCTCACGAGCCGCTCCAGCCCCAGCTCCTCGAAGCCGAAGTCCAGCACCTCCCGCGCCGCCTCGGTCGCGTACCCCTTGCCCCAGTGGGCCTGAGCCAGCCGCCAGCCGATCTCCACCGCCGGCATGATCTCCGGCAGGAAGGTCGGCGCGGCCAGCCCGACCCAGCCCGCCAACTCGCCGCTCTCACGCACCTCGACCGCGAACAGCCCGTAGCCGTCCTGCTGCCACCGCGCACGCAGCCTGGCCAACGTCTGCGGCGCCTGCTCGGGGTCCATCGGGCGGCCGTCCCCGACGTAGCGCATCACCATCGGGTCCGCGTACATCGCGGCCAGCGCGTCGAGATCGCCGTCCCGCCACTGGCGCAACAGCAGGCGTTCCGTGCTGCGTTCGGGCCCGCTCCGGTCGCCGATTATCTCACCGTTGATCGTCAACATACGGCCGAGCGTAGCGCGGGCAGCCGCGACGCCGAGGCGTCCGCGTAGCCCGTCACGGTTTGCGGGCCAGTGCGCAGGAGATCAGCTGCTCCCACACCGTCAGATCCGTTCTGGCGAGGCCGTCGTCGCCACCGTCGCCCGGAGCGGGGTCCGGCCGCCACAGCGAGCAGTAGACCAGTCCTGGTTCGAGGATTTCGAGGTCGCCGAAGAGGCCGGCGATCTCCTCGTCGGTGCGCCAGCGGCCGCGACCGAGACTGGCCTGCAGCTTCTCTTCCACGACCCGGGTCTCGCCGTTCTCGCCGGAGCGGAAATGGGAGATGTAGAACCGGCTGCCCGAGGGCACGCGGTCGGCCCACCAGCGCACGGGATCGGCGGGCCGCTCGGCGTCGTTGAGATGGTGCAGGACGCCGCTGAAGATGATGCCCACCGGCTCGTCGAAATCGATCAGCTTCTGCACGTCGGGGTCGTCGTGAATTGTCTCCGGTTCGCGCAGGTCGGCCTGGATGACCGTGGTGAGCTCGTCACCGGCCAACAACGCCCGGCTACGGGCAACCGCAGTCGGGTCGTTGTCGACGTAGGCGACGCGCGCTCCGGCATTGTGCCGCCGGGCGACCTGGTGCACGTTGTCGGCGGTGGGCAACCCGCTGCCCATGTCGACGAACTGGACGATGCCGTCGTCGGCCATGGCACCCACGGCACGGATCAGGGCCTGGCGGTTGGCCAAGGCGATCCCCGGCGAGCCGGGCAGATCCCTGATGAAAATGTCACCGATCTCGCGGTCGGCGGCGTAGTTTTCCTGACCGCCGAGCAGATAGTCATAAATGCGGGCGATACTCGGCTTCGACTGATCATCCGCTGTGATGCGATCGGTCATCGTGACCAAGCTCCTGCCGCCCGGACTATTGAGGACTCAATCGTAGAGGAACCATCCCGGCCATGGGATTCCACCAACGGGTGATGTCGCGTCAACTCCCGGAAAGCGTGCGGCCAAAACTCAGGCCGACGGCGTGACCGGGGGTCGCAGACCGAGCCACTGCTCGGCATCCCAGGCGTGGTACCGCTCCACCTCGGTGAACCCCAGCTTTGCCGCGAGGCGCATCGAGCCGACGTTGGCAGTCTGGGTGGCGAGCACCACCGGCTCACCGGGAACCGCACCGTCGAGCCAGGCGAGCGCCGCCGCGCACGCCTCGGCGGCGTACCCGTGGCCCCACGCCTGCGGCAGGAACAGGTAACCGAGATCGGGCTTTCCCACAGCAGCCGGGCGATGCTGCTCCGATGCCCTCCTGAGCAGGATCTGGCCGATCATCACCCCATCGAGTTCGACCACGAAACTCCCCGCCCACTGCTCGGGCACCTCGGGCATCTCACGCTCAAGCTCGTCACGCGCCCGGGGGCCACCGAGGTAGGTGTGCACCTCCGGCGAGGCGAGCAACTCGATGAACGCCGCCCGGTCCCGAGCCTCGGATTCACGGAGTACGAGCCGCTCGGTCTTTATCGGCTCGGGCGGCCAAGTCACGTGTTCTAGATTTGCCATTCGTGCACGCTAGCAGGTGGTCGAATGGCGTGGCCGGTTTCCGCGCGTGCGGTGACGGTAACTGCTTTGACCCCGAAGGCTGTTGCACATAGGTTCGTGATCATGTCTGATACCCCGGATCGGGAAGTGAGCACGGTGGTGCTGATGTGTGGTCTCCCGGGAGCGGGCAAGACCACCTACGCGATGGACCTGGTGCGACGCGGGTACGCGCGGCTGTCGATCGACGAAGTGGTCTGGCGGCGACTCGGGGAGCGCGACGCCGGCCTGGTGCTGGCGGAGGAGGCGTTCGACCGGCTCAAGGAGGACGTCCGCCGGGAGCAGCGGCGGGAGTTGGTCGAGCTGATGCTGGCCGGGCGTGACGTGGTGGTGGACTACAGCTTCTGGAGCCGTGCCGCCCGCGAGGACTACAAGGCGCTGATCGAGAGCCACGGTTGCCGTTGGGAGCTGGTCCACCTCAAGGCCGACCGGACGACGCTGGAACGTCGCCTTGCGATCCGCAACGGCGAGGAAGGCGCCAACTCCGTCACCGTGGATGAGGAGTTGTTCATCCGCTACGCGGCCAACTTCGAGGAGCCGGTTGGCGAGGGCGAGCAGGTCTTCATCCAGCTCTAGAGGGCCGTGATAACCCTGCGCATTCGAACGGATCGTCGGCTACTGTTCGCCCGTGATCGATCAGCAGGGTCCGGAGCTGCCGGCAGAGCCCGCCAGCGAGCCGGGCAAGGAACAGGGCATACCCGTGGGCGCCCAGGTGGTGGCGGCCCTCGCGATGGGTGGGGTGCTGGTCGCCGGGCTGCTCCTGATGCGGCACCAGCAGCAGGTCGCGAACGAGCCCGTGCCGGCGGCGACCTGCGAGCCCGCGACGGCCGACGATTCCCCCAGGTACCCGGCGCTCTGCGCCGCGTTGAACCGGTCCGACCTGCCGGCGCTCGTCGGGGCACCCATGGACCGCGTCACGGTCGCCGGGCCCGGCCTCACGCACTGGACCAACTCGGACGGCACCAAGCAGGTCGTCCACTGCGCCGAGGCCCAGATCGGCCAGATCTCCGTGCGCCTCACGGACGACGACGACCTGGATGTGACCGATGCCGAGATCATCGGCTCCGCGGCGCACCACCGTGGGCAGGTGCGTGGCCACCTCAGTACCACGTACGAGATGAACACCATCGGCTTCAGCTTCTCGCTCGGCGGCGGCAGTTCGACCTCGCGCGAGCCGAGCGGGGTCGCGCACAACCTCGTGATCGGCAAGCATCCGGACGGGCGCGGCGGTTCCTACGAGCTCGCGATCTGGCGCCAGGACGCCGGCGCCCCGGACGAGGCGAGCCTGTACCGGATCGCCGAAGCCGTGCTGCCGACCCTGCCGGGATGGGATGCGAGCAGCGCGGCCCCGAGCGTTCCGCCCGCCACTGCCACTGCCGCTGCCAATGCCACTGCTTCACCGGAGGCGGGGGCAGACGAGTAGCCCTGCGCGCTATTCGGGTTGCTCCGGGGGCTCGGGGAGGCGGCCCGGCTCGGGCTGGTGGTAGTCGGGGAGGTTCTCCAGGGTGGGGAGCTGGGGCGGGCCGGGGAGGTTGCTGGAGGTCGGGAGGTAGGGGTTCTCCGGCATCTCGTACTCGGTGCCCTTGCACGGGTCGCCGAGGTGGCGCGGCGCCGTGAGGTGGCGGGCGTCGGTCAGGTGGGGTGCGTCGGTGAGGTGCGGGGTCTCGGTGAGGCGGGCGAGGTCGGGGTCGTGGCGGAGCTCGTCCGCGCCGAGGTGGCGCAGGGTGAGGTGGCGCAGGGTGAAGCCCTGTGCGCTCTGCGTGCCGGTGTCCGCTTCGCCCTCGGCCTCGTCCCGGTACTGCGGGAGCTCGGGCGGCTCCGGCAGGTCCGGGGGCTCGGGGAGCTCGCTCGGTTGCGGGAGCTCGGTCGGCTCGGGCAGTTCGGTCGGCTCGGGCAGGCTCGTCATGGTGCTGCTCCCAGGTGCGGGCGGGCGGACGCTGCTTCGATCCTCCCGGTCCGGGCCCGATCGCGACAGACCCGAGGGGCAGAAGCCCGGCGCGGCGTCAGGTACGCCGGCCGCAACCCGGCCGCCTTGCCCGCGGCCTGCCCGGGGTTCACGCTGGTGGGAGCAGGTAACCCGAGCGGGGAGCGGTGCCAGGAGGCGTGCCATGCACAACCAGTGGGATGTAGAGCTCAGTTTCGAGGAAGACGGCGTGCACACCGCGTGCGAGGCACGGCTGTCCGGCTCCCGGGCTCCCGGGCTGGCGGGGCACGGTGAGGCGTTGCGCAGCAGGGACGACCGGCCGCTGGCCAGGATCGGCGAGGAGGTCGCCGCCTGGCGGGCGCTCGAGGACCTGTCGCACAAGCTGCGGTCGCAGGCCGCCGGCGAGATCGACGACGAGGGGCACCGGCCGGCCTACCTGGTGTACTGACCGTGTAGGAGAGGACGGGGTTCGGCCTCAGCCGTACTGGCGGCCGGGGAGATTCGGCGAGGACGGCTCCGCCGGCGACTCCAGGCTCCAACTGGCCAGCAGCCGCAGCGACTCGGCGGAGGCGGTGCCCGGCTCGGCGTGGTAGGTGATCAGCGTCTGGTCCTGCTCGGAGAGCGTTGCGAAGGTCTCGTACCGCAGCGTCAGCGGTCCCACCACCGGGTGGTGCAGCCGCTTGCTGCCGTGGCCCTTGTCCAGCACGTCGTGCGCGGCCCACAGCCGCCGGAAGTCCGCGCTCTTGACCGAGAGTTCGCCGACCAGTGAGGTCAGCCGGGGGTCGTCCGGGTAGCGCCCGGCCTCCATCCGCAGGCAGGCCACCACGTCCGTCGCCTTGACGTCCCAGTCCACGTAGAGCTCGCGGGCGGCGGGGTCGAGGAAGACCTGCCAGGCCATGTTGCGTTGTTCGGCCGGCAGCGCGGCGAAGTCGCCGAGCAGCGCGCGGCCCATCCGGTTCCAGGCGATGATGTCGAGCCGCCGGCCGATCACGTACGCGGGCACCCCGTCCAGCGCGTCCAGCAGCTGCTGGAGCTCGGGGCGCACCCGCTGCGGCCGGGCGACCGTGCGTGAGCGGCGCTGCACCGGGCGGACCAGCCGGTTCAGGTGGTCGCGCTCGGCCTGGGTCAGCCGCAGCGCGTCCGCGATCGCGTCCAGCACCGCGCTCGACACGTTCTCGGCGTGCCCTTGTTCGAGCCGGGTGTAGTACGCCACGCTGACACCCGCGAGCTGGGCCAGCTCCTCCCGGCGCAGGCCGGGCACCCGGCGGCGGCCGCCGTAGTAGACGAGGCCGACGTCGTCCGGCTGCAGCCGGGCGCGGCGGGAGCGGAGGAACTCGCTCAGTTCGGTGCGCTGGTCCATGACTACGAGTATGCGGGTGTCGCCGGGAGCGAGGGTGCCACTGCCAGTGGTAGGACTGGCTGTCCTACGTTAACGGAGAGTCTGGTACCGCAGTCCGGACACGAGCAGGATCGACGACATGACGACCACGCAGCACTCGCACCGCACCGTCAGCGCCTACGCCGCCGCCGCGCCGAAGGCACCGCTGGAGAAGACCACCATCCCCCGCCGCGCGCTGGGGGAGCACGACATCCTGATCGACATCAAGTTCGCGGGTATCTGTCACTCCGACATCCACCAGGTCAACGCGGACTGGGGCGTGGGCACCTTCCCCATGGTCCCGGGCCACGAGATCGCCGGCCTGGTGGCCGAGGTCGGGTCGGGCGTCACGAAGTACGCAATCGGTGACCGGGTCGGCGTCGGCTGTTTCGTCGACTCCTGCCGGGAGTGCGACAACTGCAAGGCGGGCCTGGAGCAGTACTGCACCGGCGGCGGCGTCGGCACGTACAACAGCCACGGCAAGGACGGCGAGCCGACCTACGGCGGCTACTCGACCCACCTCGTGGTGGACGAGCACTTCGCGCTGCGGATCCCCGAGTCGCTGCCGCTGGACGGCGCCGCCCCGCTGCTCTGCGCCGGCATCACGCTCTACTCGCCGCTGGTGCACTGGAAGTCCGGACCGGGCAAGAAGGTCGCCGTGATCGGCCTGGGCGGCCTCGGTCACATGGGCGTCCAGATCGCGCACGCCCAGGGCGCCGAGGTCACCGTGCTCAGCCAGTCGCTGCGCAAGCGCGAGGACGGCCTGCGGCTCGGCGCGGACCACTACTTCGCGACCTCCGACCCGGCCACCTTCGAGCAGCTGGCCGGCACCTTCGACCTGATCCTCAACACGGTCTCGGCCGACCTGGACCTCAACGCCTACCTGAGCCTGCTGCGCACCGACGGCACGCTGGTGCAGATCGGCGCGCCGGAGGAGCCGATGGCGGTCGCGCCGTTCGCGCTGATCGGCGGCCGCAAGTCGCTGGCCGGCTCGATGATCGGCGGCATCCCGGAGACCCAGGAGATGCTCGACTTCTGCGCGGAGCACGGCATCGCCTCGGAGATCGAGGTGATCAGCGCCGAGCAGATCAACGAGGCGTACGAGCGGGTGCTGGCCAGCGACGTCCGCTACCGCTTCGTGATCGACGTCGCGACGATCTGACGTAGGCGACGATCTGACGTACGGCTGCCGGTGACCTGCTGCTGACGGGCGGCCAACTGTCCGAAGCCCCTGACCACATGATGGTCAGGGGCTTCGTCGCACGATCGGATCGTCCTACGCTGCGAGGTGTGACCAGCCGCGCCGATACCCCAGCCCTCGCCACCCGTGCCGCCTCGGTCGGCGCCTCCGCCGTCCGCGAGATCCTCGCGCTGACCGCCCGGCCCGAGGTGATCTCGTTCGCCGGTGGCCTGCCCGCCCCCGAGCTCTTCGACGCCGAGGCGCTGCGCGCCGCCTACGACCGGGTGCTCGCCGAGGAGCCGCAGCGGGCGCTCCAGTACTCCACCACCGAGGGCGACCCCCGGCTGCGCGAGGCGATCGCCGCCCGGCTCACCGGCCGGGGCCTGCCGACCGGGCCGGACGAGCTGCTGATCACCGGCGGCTCCCAGCAGGGCCTGAGCCTGGTCACCACCGTGCTGCTGGAGCCCGGTGACACCGTGCTGGTCGAGGACCCGACCTACCTGGCCGCGCTCCAGTCCTTCGGCTTCGCCGAGGCCCGGGTGCTGCCCGTGCCCGGCGACGGGCACGGCCCCGACCCGGTCGCGCTGGCCGAGCTCGTCGAGCGCGAGCGGCCCAAGCTGCTCTACCTGGTGCCGAACTTCAACAACCCGACAGGGCGCACGCTGCCCGCCGCGCGGCGCCGGCAGATCGCCGAGGTCGCCGAGCGGTGCGGCCTGTGGATCGTCGAGGACGACCCGTACGGCGAGCTGCGCTTCGACGGTGAGCACGAGCCGTGGATCGCCTCGACGCCGGCCGCCGCCGACCGCACGGTGCTGCTCGGCAGCTTCTCCAAGATCATGGCGCCCGGCCTGCGGCTCGGCTGGCTGCGCGGGCCCGCCGAACTGCGCCGCGCCTGCGTGGTCGCCAAGCAGGCCGCCGACCTGCACAGCTCGACCGTCGACCAGGCCGCCGCCGCCCGCTACCTCGCCGACCACGACCTCGACGCGCACCTGCGGCGGATCACCACCGCCTACCGGGCCCGCCGGGACGCGCTGCTCGACGGCCTCGCGGGTGCGCTGCCGCCCGGCAGCCGGTGGAGCCGGCCGGACGGCGGGATGTTCGTCTGGGCGCGGCTGCCCGACGGCTGGGACGCGACCGCACTGCTGCGCCGGGCGGTCGCCCAGGACGTCGCGTACGTGCCGGGGGCGCCGTTCTACGCCGGACCGGCGGACCGGGCGACGCTGCGGATGTCGTTCACCACGCACACGCCCACCGAGATCGGGGAGGGCCTGCGCCGGCTGGCGAAGGCGGTGGCGGAGGGCGTGTGAGGGTGCCTGGCGGCGCGTGGTGAGTCTGGACGGACTGCCCTAAACGGGTGATCCGCGTTGCCCGCCATCCGGATCCGACCGACCCTGGCCACGGGGTCGTGTCCGCGCCCCCGTCCTCCGCCCATCCAGGGGGCAGGCATGTCCAAGATCACCGCATACCGCGAAGGCGTCCCGTGCTGGAGCGAGCTGCCGGCCGCCGACCCGCAGAAGGCGATGACCTTCTACGGCGGGCTGTTCGGCTGGCACTTCACCGACACGGGTGACGAAGGCGGCCACTACCAGCTGGCCACCCTGCACGGCGTCCGGGTGGCGGGCATCGCGCCCGTCCAGCCCGGCGGGCCGCTCGACCTGCCGGGTCCGCGCCGCTGGCTGACCTACCTGGCCGCCGACGACGTCGACCGGGTGGCCACCCGGATCCGCGAGGCCGGCGGCCGGATCGCCATCGACCCCGTCGACGTCTCCGACCAGGGCCGGATGGCGGTGGGCGTCGACCCGACC
The DNA here is from genome assembly GCF_057158765.1 of Kitasatospora sp. NEAU-69. NCBI lineage: Bacteria > Bacillati > Actinomycetota > Actinomycetes > Kitasatosporales > Streptomycetaceae > Kitasatospora > Kitasatospora sp. NEAU-69. The sequence goes on along the minus strand of NZ_JBWXUE010000054.1, from coordinate 30,428 downwards.
GGGGCCTCGTTCGGCCTCTGGCAGGGCAAGGCGCACGGCGGCTCCGGCCTGGCGAACGAACCGGGTGCGTTCACCTGGAACGAGAACCTCTCCACCGACCCGAGCACCGCCCGCACCTTCTACCAGCGCGTCTTCGATTACGCGTACGACGACATCCCCGGCATGGACTACACCGTCTTCAAGGTCGCGGGCGCGATGGCCGGCGGCATCGGCGCGCAGCCGGCGATGATCCCGCCCGGTACCCCGTCGTTCTGGACCACCTACTTCTCGACCACCGACACCGACATGAGCGCCGCCAAGGTGGTGGACCTCGGCGGCGAGATCATGGTCCCGCCGCAGGACACCCCGTACGGCCGGATGTCCGTGCTGCGGGACGACTCGGGCGCCTCGTTCTGCCTGATCAGCGCCCCCAAGGGCTGATCAAGGGCTGATCAGGCCGCGCTGCGCCCGATCAGCCGTTCTGCGGGCCGGCCGTGAGCACCGCGAACTGCGCGCCGGACGGGTCGGCCAGCACGCTGAACCGGCCGACACCCGGGATGTCCTGCGCGGCCGTCAGCACCGAGCCGCCGTTCGCGGTGGCCGCGGCGACCGCGGCGTCCGTGTCGGCCACGGCGATGTAGGGCAGCCACCCGCGGATCTCGCCGTCCTGCGCGGCGATGCCGCCGAACTGCGCCGCGTCCTGGTCCTCGCCGTCGGCCGTGGAGAGCACCGTGTAGTCGACGCCGGGGATGTCGCTGCCGGCCGTCCGCCAGTCGAAGAGCGAACGGTAGAACGCGGTCGCGGCGGCCGGGTCCGGGGTGTGCAGCTCGGCCCAGCAGAAGGTGTTCAGGGTGCCGACCTCGTCCAGCCCCCGGGTTTCGCCGGGCTGCCAGATCGCGAAGCCGGCGCCGGTCGGGTCGGTGAGCTGGGCCAGCCGGCCGGCCGTCATGACGTCCATCGCCGGCACCCGGACCGTGCCGCCGGCCTGCTCGGCGGTCTTCGTGAGCGCCTCGGCGTCCGGCGTCTGGAAGTAGACGGTCCAGGCCGACCGGGCGCCCTGATCCAGCCCGCCGATCGCCGCCACGATCCGCCCGGACCGCTGGAACATGCCGTACCCACCGGCGTCCGGCCCGGCCGAGACGAACTCCCAGTCGAAGACGGCGCGGTAGAACGCCGCGGAGCCGGGGATGTCGGCGCTGCCCAGGTCGATCCAGCAGGGCGAACCGTTGGTGAAGTCGGTGGTGACCATGATCGTGCTCCTTCGGCGAAACAGATTCAGATCTGACTGGCGATCAGTGCGCGGGCATGGCTGATAGGCGCCGCACACCACCAGGGGCGAGGGCGTCGGTGTTCCCGCGATTCACAGAGTGGCACCCGCCACTGACAATCCATCGGGCTGACGAGCAGTCAGCTCACCGGCGCAGCTCGCCCGCCTCGCCGAGCCAGACCACCCGGCCGCGCTCCAGCACGTGCACGACGGCGTCGTCGCCCGCCCAGCGGGGGAGCGTGCGGGCGGTCAGCACGACCGCGCGGCCCTCGCCCGCCCGCCGGCCGAGCAGCTCGCGCAGCCGGCCGGCGACGGTGGGGGCGAGGCCGCGCTCGGGCTCGTCGAGCAGCAGGACGGCCGGATCGGCGAGCAGCGCCCGGGCCAGCGCGACCAGTTGCTGCTGGCCGCCGGAGAGCGCGGTCGAGCGGCGGGTGAGCAGCGGCGTCAGCTCGGGGAAATCGGCGGCGACGCGCTCGGGCGGGCCGGCCAGCGAGAGCGTCTCGGCCACCGTGAGCGTCCGGAAGACCGCGGGCCGGGCCGGGACCAGCACGAGCCCGAGCGCGGCCCGGCGGTGCGCGGCGAGCGCGGTGACGTCCCGCCCGGCCAGCCGGACGGTACCGGCACTCGGACGGGCCAGACCGGCCAGCGTCTCCAGCACGGTGGAGCGGCCGGAGCCGTTGCGGCCGACCAGGAAGGTGATCCGCCCGGCCGGGCAGTGCACGTCCACCCCGTGCAGCCGCTCCACCAGCCCGTACCGCACCCGGACGGCGCGCAGTTCGGCGGCCGCGCTCACCAGAGCCGCCGGACCCGCGGATCGGCCAGCACCGGATCGATCGGGCCCGCCGCGACGACCCGGCCCGCGTCCAGCACGTACGCGAGCTCGGCCAGCCGGCCGACCAGGCCCAGATCGTGCTCCACCAGCAGCACGCCGGTGCCCTCGCGCGCCACCAGCGCGAGCACCTGGGCCACCCGGGCGACCTGGCCGGCGTCCAGGCCGACCGAGACCTCGTCCACCAGCAGCACCCGTGGCCCGCCCGCCAGCGCGCGGGCCAGCTCGACCAGGCGCAGCACGCCGAGCGGCAGGCCGCCGGCCGGCCGATCGGCCAGCCGGGTCAGCCCGAGCAGCCGCAGCGCGCCGGCGACCCGGGCCCGCGCAGCGATGTTCGTGCTGCCGGCGCCCGCGCCGCCGGTGGCCCGGCTGGGATCCAGCTGCTCGGCGCCGACCAGGACGTTCTGCGCGACGGTGAGCTCGGGGAAGGCCGCGACCTGCTGGAACGTGCGGGCCAGTCCGAGCCGGGCCCGCCGGTGGCAGGGCGCGCGGGTGATGTCCCGGCCGTCGAGCAGGATCCGGCCGCCGTCCGGGCGGGCCAGACCGCCGAGGCAGTCCAGCAGCACGCTCTTGCCGGCGCCGTTCGGGCCGACCAGCGCGGTGACCCGCCCCGACCGGACGGCGAGATCGACGCCGTCGACGACGGCGACCCCGCCGAGCCGACGCAGCACCCCGCGCGCGACGAGCCGAGCCGCGTCACCGCCTGCCGCGCCGCCATGGGCCGCGCCGCCGCCTGCCGCGCCGCCGTGGTCGGTGAACGCCTCGCCGTGCGCCGTCGGCCCGTTCACGGCCCCGCCGCCCGGCGCGCCAGGCCGGCCAGCCCGCCCGGCAGCCGGCCGACCGCCGCGGCCAGCGCCCCGACCACCACCGCTGAGACCCCGGGCACCGCGGCCGCGTCGAGCCCGACCAGCACGAAAGCCGCGAGCACCGCCCCCACCGCGCTGTCCACGCCCGCCACCACCACGGCCGCGAACCAGAGCAGCCCCTGCACCGGATCGAAGAGCGCCGCGTCGAACGCCTCGCCGCCGAGAGCCAGCAGCACCCCGCCGGCCCCCGCCAGCCCGGCGCCGAGCGCGAAGACGAGCAGCTTCACCCGCGGCACCGCCACCCCGGCCGCCCAGGCCCCCGCCTCGTGGTCGCGGATCGCCACCAGCGCCCGGCCCAGCCGCCCCCGGCGCACCGCCGCGACGAGCAGCGCGCCCGCGCCGAGCACCGCCAACTCGGCCGCGTAGAAGGCATGGTCGCCACGGAGGAAGGCCGGCCGGGTGACGGTCAGGCCGGCCGTCGCGTACGGCTGCTCGAAGACGAACCGGCTGAGCCCGACGGCGAGCGCGAAGGTCGCCAGCGCGAGCACCAGGCCGCGCCGGTGCACCACCGGCCAGCCGATCAGCAGGCCGGCCGCCGCCAGCCCGATCACCGTCACCAGCAGCGCGGCGCCGACCGGCACCCGCCCGGAGGCGAGCAGCGCCGCGCCCAGCGCGCCGAGCCCGGCGAAGCCGCCCTGCCCGAGCGAGACCATCCCGCCGCCACCGGTCACCAGCACCACCGAGAGCAGGATCAGCGCCAGCCCGGGCGCGGCCAGCACGGCCCGCACCCCGCCGCCGCGCAGCGCGAGCGGGGTGATCAGCAGCACCGCGCAGCAGAGCGCCGGCCAGGGCGCCGCGCCGCCGCGCCCGGCCACCGGCAAGCCGCCGCCGCCGACCAGGCCCTCCTCGGCCGGGCCCCACGGCACCAGCGCGGCGATCAGCAGCGCGACCACGAAGAGGTTGGACTGCACGGCCTGCACCAGCGGCCCGAGCGTGCCGGGCGGGCGCAGCCAGGCGAGTTCGGCCTGGCCGATGCCCAGCGCCAGCCCGGTGCCGATCGCGATAGGCAGGCTGAGCAGCCGGGCGGCGACGGCCACCGCGAGCGTCTCCATCACCAGCAGCGGCAGCCCGTACGGGTCGAGCAGCACGAACGGTGCCAGCAGCACGCCGACCAGGCCCGCCGTGAACGAGCCGAACGCCCAGCCGGCGGCCGAAACCCCGGCGGCGTTGACCCCGGCCAGCTCGGCGAGCGGCGGGTCGGCGGAGACCGCCCGGGCCCGCACGCCGAACCTGGTCCAGCGGCCGACCGCCCAGACCGCGCCGGCCACCACCAGCACCGCGCCGAGCTGGGCGACGGTGTCCAGCCGCAGCACGTGCCCGCCGGGCAGGCCGATGGTGCGGACGGGCACCAGCGAGGGCACGTCGGCGAGCGGTTGGGTGCCCCAGATCGCGGCGACGGCGCCGATCAGCAGCACCAGCACGCCGACGCAGGCCACCACCACCTCGCCGACGGCCGCGTCGCGGCGGCGCAGCGGACCGAAGACGGCGGCGTCGAGCAGCACGCCGAGCCCGGGCGCGACGACGAGCAGGCAGAGCACCGTGCCGAGGCCGAGCGGCCAGCCGCGCACGACGACCAGCTCGCGCAGCAGGTAGGCGATGAAGACGGCGATGCCGCCCTGCGCGAGGTTGAGCACGCCGGTGAGCCGGTAGCAGACCACCAGCCCGACGCCGCTGAGCGCGGCCGCGCTGCCGACGGCCACGCCCGCCAGCGCGAAGTCGATCGCGAGCCCGGGATCGGCCATCAGGCCGCGCCGCCGGAGCCGCCGGAGCCGTGGGTGTTGCCGGTGTCGGGCGGGGGAGCGGGCGGGGGAGTCGGGCGGTCCGGCGGCAGGACGTCCGGTTCGCAGACCGGGCACGGCGCCAGGCCCCGGCTGCGGATCGCCGCGCCATCGACCGGGACGGCCTGCGCCTTGCCCGCCACGAGCGGGCAGTCCGGGCGGTGGCAGAGCGTGCCGCCCGGCACGGCGACCAGGCCGCCGCCGAGCGCGGCCGGCCCGTCCAGCGCTTCGGATGACGTCCAGTCGCTCTCGGCGGCCTGCGCCTGCGCCGCGTGTGCCTGCGCGGCCGCCGGCGCCGGTGCGGCCGCCGAGAGCCGGACCGCCGCCCACACCACACCGGCCACGATCAGCGCTGCCCCCGGCGCGGTCGCCGACGCGAGGTACGGGATCTGCCGGGCGGTGAAACGCTCGCCCGAGACGGCGTACCAGCCGAGCACGCAGAGCGCCGCGCCGATCAGCGCGAGCAGCCAGCCGAGCGGCGCGCCGGCGAGCAGTCGGGCGATGGTCCGGCGCCCGGAGCTGTCCATCTCGGCGTCCTCCGTCCTGTCCCGCTGGCCCGGCCGCCGTGCTCCTGTTGCGCGCGGTCCGTTGATCAGCCTTGATTAGTGTCACCTGCGTCACACCCGGTCGCAGCGCGAAAAGCGGTCGCCGCCGAGCGGGAGGGCGGGGGTTCGGCCGCGTAACCAGGCGGTGAGATCCCATGCGCACCATGCCGAACGACCGGCCGTCCGGGCCGGTGGCGACCCCTGTCCGCTCGACTGTCCGCTCGACCGGCCACCCCGGCCACCCGTCCCGGTACCGGACGCTGCTGCGGACGGCCGCGGCGGTGAGCGCCGTGCTGCTGCTGGCGGTGTCCTGCTCCAGCAGCAAGAAGAGCAGTTCGAGCTCCACGCCCTCGGCCTCGGCGGTGACCTCGATCTCGGTCAGCGCGTCGGCGTCCGGCTCAGCCTCCGTGTCCATCTCCGGGTCGGCTTCCGAGTCGGCCTCGGTCTCGGCGTCCGCATCCGGATCGGCGTCCGCCTCGCCGTCACCGACTGGCAGCGCGCCGGCCGACGTGGCCGCCGCGACCACGCAGGTCACGCAGAACTGGGAGAGCTTCTTCTCGCCGTCCACCCCGGTCAGCGCGAAGGCCGCGTTGCTGCAGAACGGCGCCCAGCTCCAGCAACTGCTGCAGAGCTTCGCCGCCGACCCGCGGGTCGGCCAGGTCAGCGCGCAGGTGACGAACGTCCAGTTCACCTCGGCGAGTTCGGCGACCGTGACGTACAACCTGACGCTGCAGGGCCAGGTCGTTCAGCCGAACGCGACCGGGCAGGCGGTGCTCGACAACGGCACCTGGAAGGTCTCGCAGGCGACGCTCTGCGGCCTGGTCGCGCTCGCCGCCTCCGGTGGCAGCACCGCGCTGCCCGGATGCGCCTGAGCTCGTCGCGCCGCACGAGCGGGGTGGCCGCCGCCGTGGTGGCCGCTCTGCTCGTGCTGTCCGGCTGCGGCACCCGGCTGCCGGAGCGCGACTTCACCGGCGCCCAGCCGGGTGCTCCGGCCGGCAACCAGGGCGGCAATCCGGCGAGCGACACCGGGGTGACGCCGTCCCAGATCAAGATCGGCATCATCACCTCGGTCACCAGCCCGCTCGGCACCGAGGTGCTGACCGGCCCGCGGTACGGTGCGCTGACGTTCTTCCAGGCGCTGAACGCCGCCGGCGGTCTGCACGGGCGCACCGTGCAGGTGGTGACCTGTGACGACGGCGGCAGCGGCTTCGGCAACCAGCAATGCGTGCACAAGCTGATCGACCAGGACCAGGTCTTCGCCTTCGTCTCCGGCAGCGTGCTCGACTACGCGGGCGCCGGGTACGTCAGCGGCAAGGCCGTGCCGGACGTCGGCGGGCAGCCGATCGGCACCGCGTACGACCGCTGGCCGCACCTGTACGGGATCTACGGCAGCAACGCGCCGCGCGACGGCCGTTCGGTCGGCTGGGACGGCACGCTCTACCTCTCCACCGAGGTCTACCGGTTCTTCAGGGAGCGCCTGGGCGCGGGCCGGGCGGCCGTGGTCGCCTACAACCAGGCGGAGTCGCTGAGTTACGCGCACCAGATCGAGGAGGGGCTGGCGGCGGAGGGCTTCCACGTGCTGACCCAGACCGTGGACCTGGCGCTGCCGGCCTTCCAGGCGGTCGCGACCGCGCTCGCCGCGGACGGCACCCAGGTGCTCTTCGACGCGATGGACACCCGCGGCAACACCGCGCTCTGCCAGGCGCTGGACACGGCCGGCGTCAAGCTCGCCGCGAAGGTGACCAACGTGCAGAACTGGACCCAGACGGTCGGCCGGGACTACGCCTCGGCGCCCGGCTGCCGCGGCGTGCTGTGGGCCACCTCGTCCAGCCGCAACTACGCGGACACCCAGTACCCGGCCGTCCGGCAGTTCCGGGACGCGATGGCCCGCTACTACCCGGACCGCGCGCCACTGATGTCGGCATGGGAGCTGGAGGGCTGGGCGGGGGCCCAGTGGCTGACCGACGCGATGGACTCGTGCGGCGGTGCGCTGACCCGGGTCTGCGTGGAGCGGTTCATGAACCGCGCGCAGCCGTACGACGCGCACGGGCTGCTGATCCCCGCCGACTTCACACCGCAGCCGCGGCCGAGCGGCCTCACCCACGCCTGCCTGGACGCCGCCCGCTGGCAGGACGTCACGGCGGGTGGCGGACCGGGGTGGGTGACCCAGGTGCCGAACATGGACACCAACTGCTTCGACGTACCGCAACTGCCGTACCAGCCCTGAGTGGTACGGCAGTTGCGTGGACGGCTGTGGTCCGGACGGCGGGTGCCCGGCGGTCAGCTGTACGTGGTGGCCGGGCCGCCTAGCGCGTCGAGCCGCTGCGGCATCCGCAGCGTGGTCATCCGCCGCCAGCCGCCGAACCGCTCGTAGCCGTAGACCGCGTGGATCCCGGCGGTGAGCGCTGCCGACTTGGCGCGCGGCCAGTGCAGCAGCTCGGCCAGGTGCGCCATCACCGCCGCGCTGACGTCACGGTAGGTGCGGATCTCGGCGTGCGCGGTCTCCTGCAGGGTGTGCAGGATCAGCCGCCCGTGGCCGCGCCGGGCCAGGCGCAGCAACTCCTCGTGGCAGTAGGCCAGATGGTTGTCCTCGTCGGCCGAGATCATCCGCACCGCACGGCCGATCTCCGGGTGGTCGCCGAACACCTTGCGCAGCAGGCGCATCTGCTCGCTGGCGCGCTGCTCGGTGACCCGGCTGTGCGCGAGGTAGGTGATCACGTCCTGCTCGGTCAGCGGCTCCTCGCGGCGCAGCCGGGCGTGGGCGAGGCCGATGCCCTGGTGCTCCAGCAGCATCGTGTAGTCGGTGTCGTCGGGCACCTCGGTCGGGGACAGGCCGCGCTTGTGCAGGAGTGCCTTGAAGATCCGGCCGTGCTTGTCCTCGTCAGCGCCGTGCCGGGCGATCTTCGGGGCGAGCTCCTGGTCCTCGACCAGCAGGGCGATCCGGCCGTTCTCCCAGCCGCCCTGGTCCTCGCCCTTGGCGGCGATGGAGCAGAACAGCCGGTAGGCCTCGTCGTGGTCGTGGATCTCGTGGAACAGGCTGCGGGCTGAGAGCATCCGGGGCATCCCTCGCGCGGGCCGCCCGGCTGCCGGGCGGAATCGGAGTCGAATCACCGATCAGTTCACGCAGGTCCGGGCCCGGCGGCAACCGCTGGACCGCGCCCCTGCGCCGAGTGGGGGAAACGGGGGCCGGCCGGCCGCTCCCATCGCCCCGGGTCGGCCGGCTCTGGACAGATACCTCTCAATGAGAGCTAAAATTGTCCTATGGCCAGTCCGATAATCGACCCAGAGTCCCCACCAGGGCTCCCGCCGGAGTTCCCGCCGGCGCTTGCGGCAGGGCGTGCAGCAGAAGTTGCGGCAGAAGTTGAGGCAGAGCGTGCGGCCGCGCATCCGGCCGAGCTCACCGACGAGCTGTCCACGCTGCTCGCCGGCATCCAGCGCCTGGTGCGCCGCCGGCTGCGCCGGGAGCTCACCGTGCCGCGGCTGCGTGGCGCCCAGGTGGAGCTGCTGCGCCTGGTCGCGGCCAGCCCCGGCCTGCGCGTCTCGGCCGCCGCGAAGGAGCTCTGCCTGGCCGGCAACTCGGTCTCCACGCTGGTCAACCAGCTCGTCGCGGCCGGCCTGCTGCGCCGCGAGGTGGACCCGGCCGACCGGCGGGCGGCGCTGCTGCACGTGACCGAGGAGGCGGCCGAACGGCTGGACGCCTGGACCGCCAAGCGCAAGGCGCTGGTCGGCGAGCTGGTCGGCGCGCTGCCGGCCGGCGACCAGGCCGCGCTGGCCGCCGCACTGCCCGCGCTGCGCCGCCTCGCGTCGGGGCTGCAGGGGACGGGCCCACAGGACGCGGGGCTGCAGGAGGCGGGGCTGTCCGCGGCGGGCGAGTTCGGTGCGATGGACGGGCTCGGCATGGACGACGAGGAGGGGATGGCTGATGACTGACAGCACTACCGCGGGGCCGCCGATACCGGCCGAGGCCGTGATCTGTCGCGGCCTGGAGTACTCGTTCGGCCGGGCGAAGCGCGGCGCGGAGCCGACCAGGGCGGTCGACGGTGTCGACCTGGAGGTGCACACCGGCGAGGTCTTCGGCCTGCTCGGTCCGAACGGCGCGGGCAAGACGACCACGATCCGTGCCATCACCACGCTGCTGCCGGTCCCCTCCGGCATGGTCACCGTCTTCGGCAACGACACCGCCCGTCGCAAGATGGAGGTCCGCCGGATGCTCGGCTACGTGCCGCAGCAGCTCTCCGCCGAGGCCGGGCTGACCGGCCGGGAGAACGTGGCGCTGTTCGCCCGGGTCTTCGACGTGCCGGGCGGCGAGCGCGCCGAGCGGGTCGCCCAGGCGATCGAGGCGGTCGACCTGACGCCGGTGGCCGACCGGATGGTCGGCACCTACTCCGGCGGCATGGTGCGGCGGCTGGAGCTGGCCCAGGCGCTGGTCAGCGCGCCCCGGCTGCTGGTGCTGGACGAGCCGACCATCGGCCTGGACCCGATCGCCCGCACCAGCGTCTGGGAGTGCATCGACGCTGTCCGGGCGGCCACCGGGATGACCGTCCTGGTCACCACCCACTACATGGACGAGGCCGACCAGTACTGCGACCGGGTGGGCCTGATGGACCGTGGCCGGATCCGCGCGCTGGGCACGCCCGAGGAGCTCAAGGCGCAGATGCGCGAGCAGGACCCGACGTTCGAACACCCCACCCTGGACGACGTGTTCCGCCATTTCGCCGGGCGTGACCTCGGCCGTGGCCAGGCAACCGAAGGAGGCTTCAGCGATGTCCGTCGTACCCGCCGCACCGCAACCCGCGTCGGCTGAGGTGCCGGCCGACGCGCCGACGGCCTCCGCCCGTCCGGACCTCGGGCTGCTGCTCATCCCGCCGCGGGCCAGGACCGGCTGGCGGCTGGTGCCGGCCCGGGTGCTGGCGATGTGCACCGTCGAGCTGCAGAAGCTGCGCCACGACCGCACCGAGCTCTACACCCGCGCGATCCAGCCGGCGCTCTGGCTGCTGATCTTCGGCGAGACCTTCAACCGGCTGCACGCGATCCCGACCGGCGGGATCCCGTACCTGGACTACCTCGCCCCCGGGATCATCGCGCAGTCCGCGATGTTCATCGCGATCTTCTACGGCATCATGATCATCTGGGAGCGCGACTCCGGGGTGCTCACCAAGCTGCTGGTCACCCCGACCCCGCGGGCCGCGCTGGTCACCGGCAAGGCCTTCGCGGCCGGGGTGAAGGCGGTGATCCAGGCCGTCGTCGTGGTCGTGATCGCGGCGCTGCTCGGCGTCGGGATGACGTGGAACCCGCTGCGCCTGCTGGGCGTCGCGGTGGTGGTGCTGCTCGGGTCGGCGTTCTTCTCGTGCCTGTCGATGACCATCGCCGGCATCGTGCTCACCCGCGACCGCCTGATGGGCATCGGCCAGGCCATCACGATGCCGCTCTTCTTCGGCTCCAGCGCGCTCTACCCGCTCGCCCTGATGCCGGGCTGGCTCCAGGCGATCAGCAAGGCGAACCCGCTGAGCTACCAGGTGGACGCCCTGCGCGGCCTGCTGATCGGCACCCACGCCCACCTGGCCTCCGACTTCGCGGTGCTGACCCTGGCCACGGTCCTCGGGATCACGGCGGCCTCGGCCCTGCTGGGCCGGCTGGCGAAGTAGCCGCGAAGCAGCTGCGAAGCGGCCGCGAGGCAATCTGCGAAACCCCACGACGACCTGGGCCGACCGAGCAGTGGGCCCAGGCTGCCGCCCCGGGCGGCCCGCCGGAACTCCCGGCCGGCCACCCGGGCGTCGGGCGTTCGGGGACCGGCCGGTCAGGCCCGGCGCTGGGCATCGGCACTGGGCATCGGCACTGGGCGTCAGCGCTTGGCGGCGGCGAGGGCCTCGCGGATCTCGGCGGCGCCGGCCGGGTGGCCCGGGTCCTCGTACATGTGGGAGTTCTTGTCCTTCTGGTACGGCTGACCGAAGGCGGCCGTCCCGGGCTCGAAGCGCCAGCCCTCGGCGAGCGGACCGGCATCGACCGCGTCGAAGCCGATCGCGTCGAGGAAGACGGTGGCCTGCTGCCGGGCCGCGGCGTCGTCACCCGCGATCGGCAGCGCGGTGCGGTCGGGGGCGCCGGACGGGCGGGCCAGGGCGAGCAGGTGCTTGTAGTAGATCGTGTTGAAGACCTTCACCACATGGGCACCGGCCAGGTGCTGCTGGAGCAGCTCGCTGCTGGTGTGGCCGTCCGCCTCGACGACGCGGCCGTCGGCGTCGACGAGCGGCAGCTCACCGTCCCGCTGGGGGTAGTAGTTGTTGGTGTCGAGCACGACCTTGCCGACCAGCGGCGCGACCGGGATCTTCAGGTAGTTCTTCATCGGGACCGTCACCACGACCCAGTCGCCCGCCGCGGCCGCCTCCGCGGGCGTGGCGGCCCGGGCGCCCGGGCCGAGCTCCGCGACCAGCTCCGCGAGCGTCTCCGGCCCGCGCGAGTTGCTCAGCACCACGTCCAGCCCCGCGGCGAGGGCGAGCCGGGCGAGGGTGCTGCCGATGAGTCCACTGCCGATGAGTCCAAGAGTAGCCATGGCCGGGTCAGCGTCCGGCGGCGCTCCGCTATTCCTGATGGGCCGTCATATCACTCGGATGGATCAGTAGTAGGACGACAGGCCCCAATGACACCGCCCGTCGGGCCCGTCCGATGTGCGGGGGCCCGCGGCAGCACCGAGACTGGCGGGGTGAGCGAGAACGTGTACCGGGGCTGGGCGACGCTGATCGACCACGGCTTCGAGATCGTGGTCCACGCCGACCTGGCCGTCCGACCGGAGCCGGACGGCAGCCCGGGCTGGGGCGGGCACCTGCAGGCCGACCGGGACGAGGACTTCGAACTGATCGCCGGAGCCGGCGAGGCACGCCTGCGGCTGCCGGACGGCGGCGAGGCCGACGTCGTCGCGATCGAGAGCGAGGTCGGCCGCGGCGGCCTGCGGATCGCGGGCCGCGCGGCGCCACCGTTCTGATCCGGAGCCGGGCACCGGCGCTTGGGCCTGTCGTCGAACCCCCTTCGTCGCCCGCAGGGCGGCTTGGCGGCGTCAGGTGCGTGCTCTCGGCGTGCCGGGCGCAGGCCCTCGTACTGGACGTACTTTGGCCTGTGCCCGGTGCGGCGAGAGTGCGTGCATGGCGTCGCCGAGCAGAAGGGGGTTCGACGACAGGCCCAAACGGCCACCCGACGCAGTACGGCCCACCCGCGCCCGCCGGTGGGCCCGGCCCGCGCGCGCGGGTAAGGATGCCCAGGATCTCCTCCTCCTAGCCGAGGTAGCTGCTGTAGCCGAGCTTTCTCCTGTACCGGTCCGGAGAACCCGCGGGGTTCCGAAGGGAGCGCTGCACGATGAACGGTTGCGATGTCCCCGTACTCGGCGCCGCGCTGTGCCACGGGCCGTGGGTCGCCGGCGGCGCGGCCTTCGCCGTCACCCCCGGCGCGCTGTGGCTGCTGGGCCTGGTGCTGGAGCGCCGCTGGATGGGCGGCCGGGACGGGTTCCTGGCGGTGAACCTGGGCGACCCGCTGCTCGCCGTCGCGGTCGGCCTCGGCGTCTGGCGGATGCACGGCGCGCGACCCGCGGGTGCGGCCGGTCCGCGCTACGCGCTGGCCTTCCTCGCGGTCTGCTTCCTCTTCGGTCTCTGGCAGTGGGTCACCGAGCTGCGCGGCGGCTTCTTCACCGTGCAGCAGGCGGTGGCGCCCACCAAGATCTGGCACCAACTGGCCATCTACCCCCTGCTCGGCTACTGGCTCTGGACCGCGGTGATCGGCGCCCTGACCGCGCGCGGCTCCGGTCCGGCGGACCTCGCGGCCGAGGTCGCGATGGTGCTCTGCGTGCTGGCCTGGGTCGCCACCAACGGCTACGACCGGCAGCACCCGAAGCTCGGTCACCCCCCGTACGACTGGCGCCGGCTGCGCCCGCACCCCGGCCCGTGGCCGGCCGTCTCCACCACCCTCTGCGCCTGCCCGGACCTGCTGCGGGCGGCCGGCGCGGCCGGGGAGGCGCTGCCCGGCGCCGCCGTCCGCGAGCGCGTCGAGGCCTGAGGGCCGGGGGCGGGGGCGGGCGCTTGGACGGGCGCTTGGGCGGCGCTCAGGGAGGTGCGTTATCGTCGCGCCTGCCGGTACGTCAGAGGGTTTGAACGGAAGCAGGGGAGAAGGTCGTGCGCGAGTACTTTGAGCGCGAGGAGATCGTCGAGCGGGACGGTTTCTTCGGTGGCGAGGAGATCATCGAGCGTGAGGAGATCGTCCGCCGCGGCGCCTTCGGGCGCGAGGAGATCATCGAGCGGGAGCGGATCGTCGAGCGCCCCGGCATCTTCGGCGGGCTGTTCGGCGGTGACGAGGTCATCGAGCGCGAGGAGGTCGTCGAGCGCGACTTCTTCTAGCCGACGCGCGCAGGGCCGGCCGGTCAGTCACTGCCCGGCCGGCCCTGTGCCGTTCGGGCCCGCTGATGCCCTGTCGGGCGGCTCCGCTATCTTGATCGCCGCACCCGCGCAGAACCCCCCCAGCACCCGGACGGAGACCCGCCCCTTCATGACCGCGACACCCGCCACCGAGGACCCGCAGCCCTCGGCGGCACCGCCCGTCACCACGTGTTACCGGCACCAGAGCCGCGAGTCGTACATCCGCTGCACCAGGTGCGAGCGGTACATCTGCCCCGACTGCATGCACGACGCGCCGGTCGGCCACCAGTGCCCCGACTGCGTGAAGCAGGGGCACCAGGGCATCCGGCAGCCCCGGACCGTGTTCGGCGCCAGGCTGACCGGCACGCCGGTGACGACCTACCTGCTGATCGCGCTCAACGTGCTCGTCTACCTGGTCGAGCTGGCCCATCCGGCGATCATCGACCAGTTCGACAACCTCGGCCGCGGCGTCGTGGGGCCGGACGGCGGGCACTACGTGGTCAACGGCGGCCCGCTGCCGTACGGCTACCACGCGATCGGGGTCGCGCACGGCGAGTGGTACCGGCTGATCACCTCGACGTTCCTGCACCTGCGGCCGACCGAGGGCACCTTCGGCATCACCCACATCCTGCTCAACATGTACTGGCTGCTCACCTTCGGGCGGGTGATGGAGCCGCAGCTCGGCCGGCTCCGGTTCGCCGCGCTCTACCTGGTCGCCGGAGTCGGCGGCTCGGTCCTCGGCGTGCTGATCGCGCCGGACGAGGCCGGGCTCGGCGCGTCCGGTGCGATCTTCGGGCTGGCCGGCGCGTACTACCTGATGACCCGCCGGATGAGCCACGACCCGCTGGGCGGCGGGCGCCAGCTCGTCTACCTCGTGGTCTGGATGGTGGTCTCGGCCGGCATGACGTCCTGGCAGGGCCACCTCGGCGGGCTGCTGGCCGGCGGCGCGGTCGGCGCGGCGTACGTCTTCGCGCCGCGCAAGGGCCGCGGCGTGGTGCAGGCGGCGGGCGTGCTGGTGGTGTTGGCGGTGCTGGTGGTGCTCGTGGTGGTGAAGAGCACCGCGCTGAGCTCGGCCTGAGCTCTGCCTGACCCGAGCAGGTCCGGGGTGACCCGCGAGCGCGTACCGTCGGCGTCATGGATGTGGACCAGGTGTTCCTGCCCGACACCTACGCCGACGGCGTCCCGTACGGCCTGCTGCGCGAGCTGCGGGCGAGCACGCCGGTCTGCCGGGTGGCCGAACCCGCCGTCGGCGACTGGCCGGCCGGGCCCGGCTTCTGGGCCGTGCTGCGGCACCGGGACGTGCGGGAGGTGCTGCGCACGCCGCAGGTGTACTCCTCCTGGACCGGTGCGACCCAGATCCGCGATCCCGGCAGCCTCGCGGACCTGGACTTCGCGCGGACCATGATGCTCAACCAGGACGCGCCACGGCACGGCGAGTTGCGCGCGATCGTGGCCGCCGCCTTCACCCCGCGCGCGGTGCGCGAGCTGACCGCCGGCATCGAGGCCCGGGCGGCCGCGCTGGTCGCGGCGGTGGCCGACCGGGGCGCGGCGGACTTCGTCGAACTGGCCGCCGAGCTACCGGTGTTCACCCTCGCCGAGCTGCTCGGCGTGCCCGCGCAGGACCGCCGGCTGCTGGTCGACTGGTCGAACCGGGTGATCGGCTACCAGGACGCCGAGTACGCCGACTCGGTAACCACGGACCCGGGTTCGCTGACCCCGCTGGGCCGCGCCGCCGCCGCGCTGCGGCCCGCCGCCCGGACCGGTCCGGACGGCCGTCCGGTCGACCCGCGCTCCCGCGAGGCGCTCGCGGACATGTTCGCCTATGCCCACGGGCTGGCCGAACGCCCCACCGAGGGAAGCGTGTTGGCCCGGATGCGGACGGCAGGTCTGGCGCCGGACGCGTTCGAGACCATGTTCTTCCTGTTCGCGGTGGCCGGCAACGAGACGCTGCGCAACGGGATCCCGGGCGGACTGCTGACTCTGCTCCGGCATCCGGACCAGCTCGAACTGCTGCTGAATCGACCCGAGTTGCTGGACAGCGCGGTCGAGGAGATGCTGCGGTTCTGGCCGCCGGTGATGAACTTCCGCCGGACCGCCACCCGTGACGTCCGGCTCGGCGGCCGACTCGTGCGGGCCGGCGACAAGGTGGTCGTCTACCACGCCTCGGCCAACCGCGACGAGGCGGTCTTCGCCGACCCGGACCGCTTCGACATCACCCGCCGCCCCAACGAGCACCTGAGCTTCGGCTTCGGCCCGCACGTCTGCCTCGGCGCCCAGCTGGCCCGGGTCCAGATGCGCGCGCTGCTGCGCGAGGTGCTGACCCGGTTCCCCGGGCTGCGGCCGGCGGGGGAGCCGGTGCGGCTGGTGTCGAACTTCCAGAACGGGCTGAAGCGGATGCCGCTGCGCTGGCAGGTGTGAAGGCCGGCAGGTGTGAAGGCGGGCAGGTGTGAAGCGTCAGCTACTCGGGCGCTCGCGCAGCGGGAACTCGCACCAGACGGTCTTGCCGCTGCCGAGCGGCTCCACGCCCCAGCTGCCGGTGAGCGCCTCCACCAGCAGCAGGCCGCGCCCCGAGGTCGCTGTCTCGCCGGGCGCGCGGCGGCGCGGCAGCACGCTGGAGCGGTCCCGGACCTCCAGCCGGATGCCGGGCGCCGCGCCGGTACGCAGCTCGAGGGTGAGCAGCGCGCCGCCGTCGGTGTGCACCAGGGCGTTGGTAAGCAGCTCGTCCGCGGCGAGCTCGACGTCGGGGATCAGCTCGCTCGCGCCCCAGGCCGCCAGTGCCTGCCGGAGCATCGTGCGGGTCTCAGCCAGCCCCTCGGGGTCGGCCTGGTGGATGTGCTGGCTCATCTGCCGGGCGGCGTGCACCCCGGGCACGGTCGCGCGGTGCAGCAACAGGAGCGCCAGGTCGTCGCCGGTGTCGGCGAGCTCCAGCCGGCCGGCGCACAGGTGGTCGGCGAGCTCCTCGATGCCGCGCGGGCCGGCGCGCATCGCGGTGGCGAGCGCCTCCAGGCCGTCCGAGATGTCCTGGCCGGGCTGCTCGACCATGCCGTCGGTGCAGAGCAGCAGCGTGTCCGCGGGATTGAGGTCGAGCCGGGTCTCCGGGTAGTCGTCCTGGGCGAAGACCGTGGCCACCCCGAGCGGCAGGCCGCCGCGGACCGTCGCCCAGCTGGTCAGGCCGGTGGCGTGCCGCACCAGCGGTTCGAGGTGCCCGGCCCGCACCGCGCGCAGCGTGCCGGTCTCCAGGTCGGCGTCCACGTAGATGCAGGTCGCGGACCGCTCGGTGTCGAGCTCGGCGAGGAACCGGGAGGCCCGGGCCATCACGGTGGCGGGCGTGTGCCCCTCGGTCGCGTAGGCCCGCAGCACGATCCTCAACTGGCCCATGACGGCAGCCGCGTGGCTGTCGTGGCCCTCCACGTCGCCGATCACCAGGCCGACCCGGCGGCCCGGCAGCGCGATGACGTCGTACCAGTCCCCGCCGACCTCGCGCCCGCTGCGCCCGGCCCGGTAGCGGACGGCCACCTCGCCGCCGCCGATCTGCGGGATCCGGCGCGGCAGCATGGTGTTCTGCAGGGTGGTCGCGAACTCGCGCTCCTGGTCGAAGAGCATCGCGCGCTGCAGTGACTGTGCGACGGCGCTGCTCAGCGCGATGCAGATGTTGCGGTCCTCGGTGCTGAAGTGGTGCCGGTCCCGGTAGAAGAGGGCGAGCGCGCCGATCGAACGGGCGTGCGCGGCGAGCGGCAGGAAGGCCGCCGCGTGCATCCCCATCTCCTCGGCGTACGGCGCCAGGCGCGGGTAGCGCGCCAGCAGCTCCTCGCCGGTGCTGACGAATCGCGCCCGCCCGCTGAGCACGGCCTCGGAGAGCGGCAGCCGGTCCGCCAGCTCGGGCTGTTCCTGCTCCTCCAGCCGGGTGAGCGACAGGTCGTCCCGGGCCAGCAGCTCGTCGGACGGCTGCTCGGTCGCGGCGACCAGGCGCATGATGCCGCCGTCCACCAGCCCGAGCGCGAGCCCGTCCGCGCCGAAGCGGCGCAGCCCCTCGCTGTCGGTCAGCACGCGGGTCACGTCCTGCACGGTGACGGCGCGGGCCAGCGCCTCGGTGGTGGCGCGCACCGAGTCGGTCTGGCGGCGCCGGTCCGCGGCGAGCGTGCGCATGCCCTCGGCGTGCGCGAGCTCCTCCTCGGCGTTGCGGACGATGCCGACGATCCGGTACGGGTGCGCCTGCCGGTCGCGCAGGATCCGCCCCTGGGTGTGGGCCCAGCGCAGCGTCCCGTCGCGGCAGGCCAGCCGGAAGTACGCGGCGAAGGTCAGCCGGCCCTCGTGCATCGCGAGCGAGACGACCTCGTCGAGGCGCTGGGCGTCGGCCGGCAGCACCCGGGTGGCCAGCGAGGTGGCCAGCCCGTCGAACTCGTCGGGCCGCAGGTCGAAGACCTCCATGCCCACTTCGTCGAGGTGGTAGGTGCCGGAGTCCAGGTCCCAGTCGAAGCTGCCCATGCCGTTCAGCGCCAGCCGGTCGTTCGCGGCGGTCGGCTCGCTGTCGGCCGGGGTGCCGGTGGTGCTCGCGCTGGTCGTTGATCGCCGGGTGGAGGCGCGGGAGGGCCCTGGGCGGGCGATTCGGGGGTCGTAGCCGCCCGGTGACCTGGATGTGTTCGCCATGGCCGGGCTCCCGTGGGGATCGATGGCCCGCTGCCGTCCTTCCTGGAACGGCGTTCCGGAACGTGTCCTGCGAAGTTCTGCGAAGTCCTGTGAAGTCCTGCGAACGGTGTCCTGGAGCGCCCGGTCAGTCTATCCAGGGCAGGACGGCCGCGCATCGAGCCGCGCGTCGAGCCGCACCCCGGCCCGCCTGCGCCAAGTGCGGGTCGGGCCGGTGGGTCACGCCGTACGCTTTGTCCCAGGGATTGGCGAGCTCCGGCGCTCCGCGCGCGGGGCGCCGAGGACAGGGGGCGTGGATGCCGGACCGCGAGCTTGGCCGGGCCGCACCGGACGGGGCAGGCGGGGTAGACGGGGCAGGCGGCGCAGACCGCCCCGCCGACGCGGTGCGCAACGAGATGTCCGGTGGCAGCGTGGGCCAGCTCGTCCAGGCCCGCACCATCACCACGGCCAACTTCTACGCACCCACGCCGGTGCCCGAACCGAGCCGGTGCGTGCCGCGCGAGATCCGCCGGGCCCGGGGCGTCTTCGTCAACCGGTCCGCGGAGCTCGCGGCGCTGGCCGAGGCGGTGGACGAGCTCGCGCACGGGCTCTCCATCGTGGTCTTCACCGGCCTCGGCGGGGTCGGCAAGACCGAACTGGTCGCGCACTGGGCCGAACGGGAGGCCGCCCGGTTCCCCGACGGCCAGCTCTACGCCGACCTCGGCGCGGTCCGCCACCACGGCGGCGTCGACCTCGGCGAGGTGCTGGCGAGCTTCCTGCGCTCGCTCGGGGTCGCGCCGGAGTACGTGCCGAACTCGCTCGCCGACCGGGCCAACCTGTTCCGCAGCGTCACGGCGACCCGGCGGCTGCTGCTCTTCCTGGACAACGCCGAGCACGCCGCCGAGGTCCGCTCGCTACTGCCCACCCAGGGCCTGGTGGTGGTCAGCAGCCGGCACCGGCTGGACGGCCTGGCGATCGACGGCGCCCGGGTCCACCCCGTGCCGCCGCTGGCCACCACGGCCGGCGTCGAGCTGGTCCGGGCCTGGCTCGGCGCCGGCCGCGGAACGGATCAGGAGCTGGCCGAGCTGGTCCGGCTCTGCGGCGGCCTGCCGCTGGACCTGAGCGTGGTCGGCGGGCACCTGCTCACCCGGCGCAAGCTGCCGGTCGGCCGGGTGGTGGCCGACCTCGCGGACAAGCACCGCACCCTGCAACCGCTGCGCTCCGGGGAGAGCCCTGTGGACGAGGCGTTCGAAGCCGTGTACCTCGCGCTGCCGGAGCACGCCCGGCGGCTCTACCAGCTGATCGGCGTCCATCCGGGCCGCGAGCTGACGCCGGAGCTGGCCGCGGTGCTCGGCGGCGAGCGGGCCGCCGAGACGGTCGAGGCGATCGACGACCTGGTGGCCGCGCACCTGCTCGACGAGATCGCCGAGGACCGCTACCGGGCCAACGACCGGGTCGCCGTGCACGCCCGCCGCACCGCGCGGTCCGCGCTCGGCGAGGCCGAACGGGCGGACGTGCTGCGCCGGGTCGCGGACTACTTCCAGGCGCGCACCGCGGCGGCCGACCGGCGCATCGGCGACCGGTTCCGGCTCCAGGAGGAGCCGCCGGTCGATCCTGGTCAGCGCGCCTTGCCGGCCTTCCCGGCCTTCGTGGACCGGGCGCAGGCGCTGGAGTGGCTGCAGAGCGAGCGCGCCGAGCTGATGGCGGTGCTGCGGGCGGCGGCCGATGCCGGGCGGCACGGCGTGGTCTGGCGGCTCTGCGAGTCGCTCTGGCCGCTCTTCCACAACCGCAAGCACTACGCCGACTGGATCGAGGCGCACGAGCTGGGCGTGCTCGCCGCCGGCTGGGACGCCCGCCCCGACGCCGGGATCCGGATGCGCAACCAGCTTGCCCGCGCGCACTACGAGCTCGGCGAACACGCCCTCGCCGCCGAACAGTTGTCGCTGGCCGTCGAGCAACTGCCGTTGGTCACCGACCCCCGCCTCGCCGGCATGCTCTGGGAGTCACAGGGCCTGCTCTGCCTGGCCCAGGGCGAGCCGGAGCAGGCGATCGCGCTGTTCACCCGGGCGCGGGAGGCGAACGCCGGGGACCGGCACGGCGTGGTGGTGCAGAGCTACAACCTCGCACAGGCGCTGCTGGCCGCCGGCCGTCACGCGCAGGCGGCGGCGACCCTGGAGGAGGCGGCGGCCGAGGCCGAGCGCACCGACGACGCGTCGATGGCGATGCGGCTGGCGCTGCTCGGCGGGCGGCTGCACCAGGCGATGGGCGAGCCGCGGCGGGCGATCGCGCTGCTCGTCCGCGCCGCCGAGCAGGCAGACCGGCTGGGGCAGCACGTCAAGGAGGGGCAGGCGCTGGAGCTGCTCGTCCCGCTCGCGGCGCAGGTCGGTGACGACGCGCTGGCGGAGAGCGCCCGCGGCCGGCTGCTGGCGCTGCGCCGGTCGGCGGGGGTGCTGTCGACGGAGGTAGCCGAGGAGCAGGAGCAGGGATAGGCAGGCGCAGGAATAGCCGCTGTGTGCGGGCCGCCGGTGCGGGCGGGCTACGGTTCGGCGGTGAACCGGACGGTGGTGCGCCGGCCGGCCTGCACCGTCAGCTCCGCCGCCGTCAGCTCCGCCCCCGGCTGCGCGGCCAGCCGGACGGCGACCGCCGCGCCCAGCAGTACCGCGTCCAGCTCGGCGGGCACCTGCCCCCACGGCTGCACCACCCGGGCCTCCAGCACGGTCCCCGACCGCAGCCGCACCAGGTGCCGGTCCGCCGCCAGCGCGGCGACCGCGACGGCCAGCCCGGGCAGCCGCTCGAACGCCTCGGCCAGCCAGGTCCGCGGCGCCGGGTCCGCCACCGCCATGGTGCGGGCGATCACCTCGGCACCCTGGCGCCTGCGCAGCCCGTTCTCCTCCGCGGTGACGGCGTAGAACCCGCGGGCGCCCTGGTGGCCGGGGCCGACCGGGAAGCGGCGGATCCGCACCCCGTCGGCCGTCGCCTCGCCGAGCACGTCGTATGCCGTCGGCCGACCGGCCGGGACCGGCACCGGGTCCGGGTACGGCTCGGGCAGCGTGACCTCGGCCGGCTCCTCGACCTCGGTCAGGTGCGAGAAGAAGATCTTGCTGAGCAGCTGCGCGGAGTGCCCGCGCTCGCCCAGCGAGCGCTCGGTGAGCGCGACCAGCTCGGCCTGCCGGCAGGGTTCGGTGGCCCGGCGCAGCTGCGGCTCCAGATCGCCGTCCAGATCCAGCGCGGGCGCGGCCTGGCCGAACGCGTACGTCGGCGACTGCGGATCGAGCTCCTGCTCGCCGGTGGCCGCCAGCAGCACCGCCCGGTGCAGCGCAGCTCCGTAGAAGGAGACCGAGCCGTGGTCGCCGATCACCAGGTCGGCCGCCACCAGCGCGGCCTGCCAGCCGTGTTGCGGCGGGATGATCAGCAGCCCGGCCTGCTCCGCCTCGCGCAGCGTGCCGAGCGGGTCGTGCCGGGCCCAGATGTTCGGGTGCAGCACCACCGCGACCGCGTACTCGTCGACCGGCAGCTCCTGTACCAGCCGCAGCGGCAGCTCGGGGCAGCGGCCGAGCAGCGAGTGCTCGCTCCAGGTCGAGCTGACCACCACGAGCTTGCGCCCGTCGCCCGCGTTCAGCTCCCGGCGGTAGTGGTCCCGCCTCGGCATGCTCACCAGCATCCGGTCGAAGCACGGGTCGCCGACCACCAGGGCCCGGGGCACCGCCTCCGGGCAGGAGCGGCGCAGTCGCTCCAGCTGCTCTGCGTGCGACAGCCCGATGACGGCCGGGAAGACCCGCCCGCGCCAGGTCAGTTCGTGGCGCGACAGGCCGACCGGCGAGTGGTCGTCCCCGGTGGCCTGGCGGACCAGCCGGTTGTAGCCGGCGCCGTGCGGCAGCACCACCAGCGGCGCCCGCAGCCGCCCCATCGAGCGGTGCACGGTGCAGGCCACCGCCAGGTCGAACGAGCGCCGGGTCGCCTCCCGCCAGGGCAGCACGGTGACGCCCGGCAGCGTCGCCAGGTAGTCGTCCAGCCCGGCGGCGAACGCCGAGCCCGGGTTGACCGTGATGAACAGCTCGATGCCGTCGTGCGGGCGCAGCAGCGGCAGCACGTCCATCAGCCGGGTGGCCGAGGTGAGCGTGCGGGTGACCGCGAGTACCTGGGCCGCCGTCGGCCGGGTGTTCCACCGCGGGTCCTCGGCGCGGTCGGGGGACAGCAGATTGGACAGCAGGCTGAACAGTGTCCGAACCTCTCCCGCGGCGGCAACATGGCGATCTCCCCGAGATCGTACTGGCCGCACCCCGGGCTTGGGGGCCGGGCGCGGGAGCCGTGTCATGCGGCGCGGGGGCGCCGCTGACTATCGTGGGAGGGAGGCAAAGACGCTTGAGTCGCCGACCGTCGCGCTGAGAGGACCGGTTGCCATGACCAGGACCGACCCCGCCCACCGACTCGACCACCGCTGGCCCGCCGTGCTGATCGTGCTGCTCGCCCTGGCCGCACTCGGGCTGCTGATCGTCCTGCTGGCGACGTTCCCGCTCTCGTCCAGCTAGGGCCTGGTGTGTCCGGGGAAAACCGGATGCGGCAGCCGGGAGCCCTGGCTAGCGTCGGGGCGTGGCTCATACCTACCCCCCGCTGAACGTGGAAGTCCGCACGCCGCGCCTGACGCTGGCCGGTGCGTCCGACGACCTGCTGGAACGGCTCGTACCGCTCGTGCGGGCCGGGATCGCCGACGCCGAGCCGTGGCCGTTCGACGACCCGATCTCCTTCTACGCCGACAGCCCCGACCGCGAATGGCGCTGGCTGCGCGCCGTCTGGGCCGGCCGCTCCAGGGTGAGCCCGGACGCGTGGCGGCTGTACTTCGCCGTGCTCGTCGATGGCGAACCGGTCGGCATGCAGGACCTCATCGGCACGAACTTCACGCGCTTCGGCACGGTGTCCAGCTTCTCGTGGCTGGCCCCCGGCATGCGCGGACGGGGGATCGGCAAGGAAATGCGGGCGGCGGTCCTGCAGTTGGCCTTCGCCGGGCTGGGCGCCCGCGAGGCCGGCAGCGACGCCTTCGTCGACAACGAGGCGTCCAACGGCATTTCCCGTGGCCTGGGTTACGAACCGAACGGCACGGACTGGGACACCCGCCGCGGTGAGCCCGCGCTGATCCAGCAGTGGCGGCTCACCCGGGACGCGTGGGAACGGGTCCGCCGGGACGACATCGAGCTGACCGGCGTCGAGGAGTGCCTGCCCGTCCTGGGCATCGGCTAGGCCGTCGCTTTCGGATCCTGCCGGGCTCCCGGCGGCGGGCCGAAGGAGTGCCGCGGGCCTGGCATGATCGAGGCATGGTCGAACGAGTCATCGCAGCATGTGACGGAGCCGCCAAGGGCAACCCGGGCCCGGCGGCCTGGGCCTATGTGGTCGCGGACAGCGCGGGCGTGCCGCAGCGCTGGCAGTCCGGTGCGCTCGGGCACAGCACCAACAACATCGGCGAGCTGACGGCGCTGGAGCAGCTGCTGACCGCGACGGACCCCGCCGCGGCGCTGGAGGTGCGCCTGGACAGCACGTACACCCGCGACGCGGTGACGAAGTGGCTGGCCGGCTGGAAGCGCAACGGGTGGAAGACCGCCGCGGGCAAGCCGGTGGCCAACCAGGAGCTGATCCAGCGCATCGACGCGCTGCTGGAGGGGCGCGACGTGACGTTCGTCTACGTGCCCGCCCACCAGGTGGACGGCGATCCGCTGAACGCGATCGCCGACAAGGCCGCCAGCGACGCCGCCCGCACCCAGCAGGGCGCCGCCGGTACCGCCGCCGACCTCCCGGAGCCGGACCCGGTCCGCGCCACCGCCGCTCCGCGTGCTGGGCGTGCTGCCTCGTCCGCCTCGGCGCCTGCAGCGAAGCGGGCTTCCGGCGGCGGCTCGCGGACCCTCGCGGCGCGGTACCCCGGGACGTGCCCGTGCAGCCGCCCGTACGGCAAGGGCGAGACGATCACCAAGGTCGGCAGCAGCTGGGGACACCCGGAGTGCGCGGCCGCCCACGCCTGAGCGCGGGGGCCGTTACTCCTACGTCTTCTACTTCTTCTACTTCTTCACGAACTCCATGGACGGGTAGCAGGGCGAGGGCCCGTCCAGCAGTCGGCTGCTGCCGCCGCGCAGGAAGTGGTCGAAGTAGGAGGCGATGTACGCCTCCTGGGTGCGGATCGCGGTGGCCGGCGGGATCGTGCCGATGTCGTTTGTCAAGGTGGCCTGGGGCAGGCCCAGTTGCGGGAGCAGCGACTCGGCGTCGGTGAAGCTGGCGTGCTCGGAGCCCTTCAGGGTGAGCTGGGCGTTCCAGCCGGGCGTGTTGGCCCGGAAGGCCTGCCAGCCGGGGCCGGTGTCGGTCGTGCCGTCCTTGCCGAGGAGGAGGAACGGCCGGTTGAGACCGTGCTGGGCGACCGGCATCAGCGAGTTCGCCTCGTCGGCGTTGGTCAGGTTGCCGTCCATGTCGATGCCGGCCTTGACCCGTGGGTCGGCGTCCATCGTGGTGGCGGCGGCGGTGCCGCCCAGGGAGTGGCCGAACATGCCGACCTCGGACAGGTTCAGCGCGGCCAGCCCGCGCGGCACCTGCTGCCCGTCCACGTCCGGGTTCTGGCCGTCGTTCAGCCGCTGGAGCTGGTCCAGCACGAAGCTGTTGTCAGTGGTCCGGACTGCGAGCGACTTGCGGATGAAGGCGTCGGCGTCGGCCTGGGTGAGGCCCGTCAGGCCCCCGAGCGCGAGGGTGCTCGGACGCGCGGCGCTGGTGTCCGGGAACTGGACCTCGGGCGACTCGTAGGTGCTGTCGATGGTGACCACCACGTAGCCACGGCTGGCCAGGTCGCTCACCAGCGTGGTTGCCGTGGTGCGCGGCTCGCCGAGCCCCGGCGAGTAGAGCAGCACCGGCAGGCCACCGCCCCGCCCGGCGGCGACCGGCGCACCGAGCACGTCGTGGGTCGCGGTGCCCGCCCAGTCGATCACCTGGTCCTTCGGGATGTCGAGACCGAGGTAGTCGTCCACATCGGTGCCGCCGAAGTGCGCGCCGGCCTGCGGCAGCATGTACGGCGCAGCCGGCCGGCCACCCGCGTGGGTGGTCGGATAGAAGACGCTCACCATCAACTCGCGGTACGGCACGGCCGGCTGCCACGGGTCGGCCCTGGAGTGGTCCACCAGGTGGAGGGACGTCTCGCCGACCTGGTAGTGCCCGGTCGGCGCAGGGAGGGTCAGCTGCTGCGAGGCGGAGGCGGGGGAGTGAGCGGGGGTATCGGCCATGGCGGGCACGGTGACGGTCAGCGTGCAGATGGCGGCCACCGCGCCCGCAGCGGCCATCCGGAGAGCGGACCGACGGCGCTGGGACTGGCGGGTCGGCGTGGACTGCTGCTGCGTTGCGGACTGGTGAGTGGTCATGACGATCATCCTGACGCGCAGTCAGACCCCTGACCATCAGGTACGTTCCCGAACTTTCGGGTCGGGGTTTCCCTAGGGGCCGGGTCGGTCCCCCCTGGCGGGGGCTCCGGGTATCAGCGGGACGTTGGAGGCTTCCTGTGTCGTCCCGTGCCTGCTCCCAGGGGGTTGGGCGCTGGTGCTGAAACCGGAGGTTCCTGTGCACCCGGGTACAGGATGCGCTGAGCCTCTGCGAGGTTGGCGGCCACCGTGAAGGGCTCCCAGATGTGCCCGTTCCACCTCTCGATCGCGCGCGGCACGTCGGGGTTCAGGTGCGAGCCCTGGGGGCCATCTCCCGTGCTTATCGGAGCGGCGCGAAGCTGCCCGATCCTCGCGTCACGGCGTTCCGCCCACTCGGACAGCGGTTCGTCGTCCATCCTGCGGTTCCTCACGTAGGAGCTGACTCGCGTGCCAGAGTACCGACCGCCGGTCCGGGGACGCGTCCTGCTGTTCAGACGAGGTGGTGCTCCCAGCGGAGCTCCGGGTGATCGCCGATCCAGTACGTGTGAGTCCTGTCGGTGATACGGAGCTGGACACTGGTGATGTCCGGGCTTCCGGCGCCCTCCCAGGCGAGGAGCGACCGTTCGATGGTGTCCCACAGAGCGACGGGGCCGCCCTGGCGGACCGTCCATCCATCGCTCTCGGCGATGAACTCCGCGAACGACTCACGATCTGGGTCGAACAGGTACAGGAGCTGGGCGCCGTCGGCCGTGGTGGCCCTGACGAACTGAGCATCGGGCGCCGCGAGTTGGGCGAGGAAGGCGGGCATCCACTCGTTGAGGACGGCCGGCGGGAGCTTCGTGTGCCGCTCGCTGTCAGGGTAGGCGCTGCGGGCGGACAGGTCCCCAGCGACCGGGGTCATGGCCTGGGATCGCGCCTGCATGAACGAGGACCGGTCGATGATCCGGCCTTCGGCCGTGGCATCGTCGCCAACGATGACTTTGGCCAGGCCGGTGCCGTACCCCCAGGTGCCGCCGACCGTGGCCAGGACGATCCCGCCCGGCTTGGTCTGGCGGATCCAGGTGTGCGGGATGCGGCGGACGGCGCAGGTGGCGATCACCCGATCGTACGGAGCCCGGCGGGGGTGTCCGAGAAGTCCGTCTCCGGTCACGGTCCAGGTCGAGAACCCGGTCGAGTCGAGAGCGGCGTCCGCGCGAGCCGCCAGGTCCGGGTCCACCTCGACTGTCGTCACGTTGTCCTCGCCCAAGCGGTGACACATCAGGGCGGAGGAGTAGCCGGTACCCGTGCCGATCTCGAGAACCTGGTGACCGTCTGCCACCTCCAGGTGCTCGATCATGCCGAGTACTGTGACGGGCGTCGTCGAGGACGATGTGGGCGATCCGCTCACGAGATCACTGACCTGATCGGCGGTCAGGCGTCCGTCGAGCTGCGTGGTCAGCGACTCGTCGCGGTAGGCGATCTCCGCCCACTCGGCTGGGTCCGTTCCAACGGACGTGACGGGCCGCCATCGGCCGCCGTCAGCGGCGAGGAAGACCCCGGGGTTCAGGAATGCCTCGCGCGGGACGGCCTCCACGGCGGCACGCCATGCGGGCGTCTTGAGGACGCCGGCCTTCTCCAGCCGGTCAGCGAGTTCACGCCGTCGCGGCGCGGTGTTGCTCATGCTGCCTCTTCTCGTGTCAGCAGATCAGCGAATGCGGCGGACATCTCCAGCCCGGTTGCCTGCTCCAGCCAGCCCCATTGGCCGTTCGGATTCAACTCCAGCCACCAGTACTCCCCGGCCTGGTCGATCGCCAGATCGAACGAACCGGAGACGAGCCCGAAGTGGTCCACGATGGCAAGGAGCGCCTTGTTCAAGCTGTCGGGCAGGTCTACCACCGTGTAGGAGAGCGCGGAGTAGTCCTTGCGCCAGTCCAGGAGACCGGAGTCGATCCGCACGGCGAACAGGCGCCGGCCGACCACCAGCACGCGCACGTCGGCGGTCTTGTCGACCCGGGCCTGGAAGAGGTGAGGTGTCACGCGCACGCCGTCGTCAAGCTCGGCTGCGGTCACGGGCTCCGCCCATCCGGTCAACTGCACACCATCCCGCTCATATGACGTCCACCGCAGGGTCTTGAAGATCACTTGATCGTGGGCGTTGATGAACTGCCGGGCGTCGTCCGGGTCGTTGGTCACGATCGTCGGCGGCACGGACAGTCCGAGCTGCTGCGCAAGGCCGAGTTGGGCGGGCTTGTAGTCAGCCGCCATCTCACGGAGGGGATGGTTGACCCACAACGGCCCGTCAAGGGAGTACAGAATGCCGCCCAGCCCGTAGCGGACCTGAGCGGCTGCGAACCGGGCGTCGTCGTCACCCAGGCCCGAGTTCTGAAACGCGGGCCAGACCGGCCGACGCCAGTACACCGCACGGACGCGACTCAGATCAGTGGTCCTCGACAGGGTGCGTACCTGCCCAGCCGTAGGGGCCGGGCAGGTGCCGAACCGAGCCGAGACCGTCAGCCCCGCACCGATATCGGAGGGGTTGAACCTGACCACCGGCACATGTCGCCGGTTCAGCTCGGTGATCACCATGTCAGCGGTAACGTCCTCCGCCTCGGTGACCACCAGCACCGGCCTCTCCTCGGTCGCTGACATCAGTCCTGGTTGCTGTCCTGGTCGTGGCCCTGGTCGTTCTTCGAGTCGGAGTTGGTGGTGGTGTTGGTCTCGGTGCCCCTGTTGGTGCCGTGCTTGCCCATCTCGACCACCAGGCCGGCACCGTCACGGAACACGCCGAGCTGGCTCGCCGCGTCGATGCTGACCGAGGCGTACGGGAGGCGGGTGGTGGTCGGGTACGGCGCGAGCCGGCCCGCGCCCCACGGGCGGGCGGTGGTGAGCTGCGTTGCGGTTACAGTCACGGAGACTCCTGAGAAGGAAGTAGGAACCGGCTGTCCTGTTGGCCGGCCGGGTGGTGCAGGCTCTCGCCAGCGCGATGACCCTTTCAGCACCAGCGAGGGAGCAGCGAGCCCATGCCAGGGGACGGGGAAAGCGGCTGAACGCCACCCTGGACAGGGGAGTTCAGGGGCGCCTTAGCGACGTCTCTTGTGTGGACTGAGTGGGCAGCGCGGGCGGTGGAGCGCCTTGCACCGCTCGATGGAGGGGGCGTACCTGGTACTACAGCCTCAGATCATGTGACCGCTGATCGTTCCTGTCGTTGGAGTAGTCATGCTGGCTGATGTGACGCAGGAACAGGTCGAGGGGTGGGCTGAGGAGCTCGCGGTACTGACGGGAGAGCTCGGGCATCTGTTCGCCCGGCCGGAGCCGCGCGAGGTCTTCGCGGACCTGATCGAGGGCCTACTGTCCGGCCTGGGGCGCAAAAACGGCTGGACGATCTCGGAACGCGCAGGTCATGCCACCCCGCACCGAATCCAGAAGTTCCTGGGTGAGGCGTCATGGGACGCCGAGGCCCTGCTGGCCGAGCTACGAGTCTATGTAGCTGGGCAGTTGGGTGACCCGCGCTCCACGCTGGTCCTGGATGACACCCAAGCCCAGAAGAAGGGGAGCAAGTCGGTGGGCGTGGCCCACCAGCACTGCGGCGTGACGGGGGACGTACGCAACTGCCAAGTGATGGTGATGCTCACCTACGCTTCCCCGCTGGGGCACACCTTCATCGACCGGCGCCTGTACCTGCCCGAGTCCTGGACCGGGGATCGGGAGCGGTGCCGCGAGGCCGGCGTCCCCGACGAGGTCGCCTTCGCCACCAAGCCCCAGCTGGCGACCGCGATGCTGGAACGCGCCCTGGCGGACGGGGTGTTGTTCTCCTGGGTCGTGGCCGACTCCGGCTACGGCCGCGACCCGCACCTGCGCGCGTATCTCCACCAGACACGGCTGCCCTACGTGCTGGCGGTCGCGGTGGACCTGCCCCTGGACGGGCCGCCGGGCAAGCCGCGCCAGCCGGCGGTGAAGCGCGCAGACCATCTCCTGCACTACGCCAAGTCCCGCGACCAGTGGGAACGCCGCTCCTGCGGGGAAGGCTCGAAGGGACAGCGGTACTACGACTGGACCGCGTTCCAGGTGGCGGTCACCGGTCAGGACCCGGCCGAGGGCTTCAAACACTGGCTGCTGATCCGCCGCACCACAGCGAAGAAGAAACTGGGTGGCGGCCGGTTCGACTACGAGTACGCCTACTTCCTGGCCCATGCCCCCGTGGGCACCCCGACCGCCGAGATGATCCTCCAGGCCGGCGTGCGCTGGCAGATCGAGGAGGACAACGAGCAGGGCAAACAGCTCACCGGACTGGACCAGTACCAGGTCCGCAAGTGGACGTCCTGGCACCGCCACGTCACCTGCTCGATGCTCGCCCTGGCCTTCCTGACCGTCCAGCGTGCCCACCACCGCGCCCCGACGACGGAGCCGGATCCCGTCGGACCAGAACCGGCCCGGGACACCGGAGCCCCGATCCCCAGCCAGCGGGAAACGACGGGAAAAGCCCAGGTCACCAGGGACAGGAGTACACCCGCCTGACCCCACCCGCGCCAGCCGCCGACACTCCCGACGCGAACCTGCCGCTGATCCGCCTCACCGTCGCCGCCTTGGCCGCACTGCTCGCGGTCACCGTCCTGACGACCCACCACGCAGATGCCTACCACCTCCAGCAGCACCAGTGGCGTGCCGAACACCAGACCAGAGCCACTGTCAGCCACTACGACCGACGCGACGACCCACTCCCCGCAAGACTCCGCGCCTGGCGACGAAACGAACCGACTCGATCACAACTTCAAGATCTGAGGCTGTAGTAC
>NZ_JBWXUE010000053.1:0-41219 GCF_057158765.1 Kitasatospora sp. NEAU-69 | reverse complement strand
CGACGCGTTCGGGCCCACGCCAACCGAACCGGTCGGCGTCCGGGCCCCTCCCGTCAGCGGTACTAGGGTCCACCTATGGAGAACCGGATCGTGGTCGGTGGAGCCCTCATCCACCAGGGCCGGGTGCTGGCCGCCCGGCGCAGCGCGCCCGCGGCGGTGGCCGGGCGCTGGGAGTTCCCGGGCGGCAAGGCCGAGCCCGGAGAGACGCAGCAGCAGACCCTGGAGCGCGAGCTCCAGGAGGAGCTGGGCGTGCGGGCCAGAGCACTGTGCAGACTGCCCGGCGAGTGGCCGGTCCGGGCCGGTCTGGTGCTGCGGATCTGGGCGGCCGAGCTGCTGGACGGCGAGCCGCAGCCGCTGGAGGACCACGACGAGCTGCGCTGGCTGGGCCCGGGTGAGCTGACCTCGGTGGACTGGCTGGAGCACGACCGCGAGGTGCTGCCCGAGGTCGAACGGCTGCTCACCGCCGGGCCGGCCAAGTAGGCCGATCGGAAAAGATGCACCAAATGCCGGGATAGCCGAGGTTTGGTATGGGTATGTCACATTCCGGCATGATCCATCACGCTTGGTGAGTCGCCGGAAGTCGGTCGGAACTCGTCGGCACTCATCAGAGCTCATCGGAACCCAGTGGAGGCCCGGTCGGTGCGGAGGGTGAGGAGTACGGGCAGCGCCGCCGCACGGGCCAGACTGAGGCCCCGCGGTCCGCTGCGGGACGCCGCCGCGTCCGCCCGGCGCAACGGGCAGCCCTCCGACGAACCGTACGAACGGTCGGTCGAGCACCCCACCGGCGGCCGGGGCGCCCCGACCGTGCGCGGGGTGCCGGCCGAGCCCTACCCCGGCGCCGGGCGGCCCGACGGCCGGACCGCCGACCAGCTGATCGGCCGGCTGACCGACCGGACCGCCGGTGAGCCGCCCGGGCTGCTCGCCGAGCTGCCGGACGACCACACCCAGGGCAGCCTCTTCGACATGGTCAAGGTGGCCATCGCGATGCTCGACACGGGCGGCCGGGTGGTGCTCTGGAGCCAGGCGGCCGAGGAGCTGCTGGGCTGGCCCAGCGAGGTGCTGGTCGGCCGCCGGATCGAGGAGCTGATGGTCGATCAGCAGCTCGTCGAGGAGACCCGGGAGGCGTTCCGCAGCGCGCTGCGCACCGGCGGCTGGAAGGGCCTGACCCGGCTGCGCCACCGCGATGACGGCAAGGTCCCGGTCGAGGTCCGGATCTCGCTGCTGGTGGACGGCGACGGCACGCCGTTCCTGCTGGTCGCGCTCGCCGAGGCGCGCATGCTACGGGCCGTCGAGCGCGACCTGGCGGTGCGCGACGCGCTCTTCGAGCAGTCCCCGCTCGGCATCGCGGTGCTCGACACCGAGCTGCGCTACACCGCCGTCAACCAGACCCTGGCCGAGATGAACGGGGTGCCCGCCGAGGACCACGTCGGCCGCACCACCGGCGAGACGCTGCCCGAGCGGGCGGCCGACGAGATCACCGTGATCCAGCGTCAGGTGCTGGCCACCGGCGAACCGGTGGTCGATGTGACGCTGGCCGCCTCCGGCACCGTCCGCTCCGGCTTCCGGTCGATCTCGTACAGCCGGCTGACCGACCGCGGCGGCCGGGTGCTCGGCATCTCCGGCACCGTGATGGACGTCACCGAGCGGTACCGGGCGGTGGCCAAGGTCGAGCACGCCCGCCGCCGGCTCGCGCTGCTCAACGAGTTCGGCTCCCGGGTCGGCGACCTGCTGGACGCGTCCCGGATCGCGCAGGAGCTGGCCAGCGCGGTGGTGCCGCGGCTCGCCGACTTCTCGGCCGCGATCCTGCTGCAGGCCGTCGCGCACGGCGACGACCTGCCCCGGCACGGCCACGACCGGCGCACCTCGCTGCTCCAGCTCGGCGTGGCGGCCGTCCAGGACGGCGAGGAGGTCGAGACGATGCTGCGCCGCGGCGCCCGGATCACCTTCGCCGAGGACTCCTGCTACGGCCGGGTGCTGCGCACCGGTGTGCCCGAACTGCTCTCCGGTGCGGATGAGTTGGAGGATGCCACCTACCCGGGCGACCCGAAGGTGCAGGCCGCGCTGGAGCTCGGTGCGCACTCCATGCTGGTGGTCCCGCTGCGCGCCCGGGGCATCGTGATCGGCCTGCTGGTGCTCTCCCGGGCCGGGCGCCGGGAGGCCTTCGACCGGGACGACCTGGCCTTCTCGGTCGAACTCGCCGACCGGGCCGGCAGTTCGCTGGACAACGCCCGGCTCTACGCCCGCGAGCGCACCGCCGCGCTCACCCTGCAGCGCACGCTGCTGCCGCAGCAGGTCCCGCAGCCGACCGGCGTCGAGGTCGCCTACCGCTACGTGCCGGGCAGCAGCGGCGCCGAGGTCGGCGGCGACTGGTTCGACGTGATCCCGCTGCCCGGCGACCGCACCGCGCTGGTGGTCGGCGACGTGATGGGCCACGGCCTGCGGGCCGCCGCCACGATGGGCCGGCTGCGCACCGCGGTGCGGGTGCTGGCCGCGCTGGACCTGCCGCCGGACGTGCTGCTGCGGCACGTCCACGAGCTGGCCGACGACCTGGCCCAGGGCCCCGACGAGGCGCTGCTGGCCACCTGCGTCTACGCCGTCTACGACCCGGCCACCGCGCGCCTGACGGTGGCCAAGGCGGGGCACATCCCGCCGGTCCTGGTGCACCCGCCCACCCCCGGCCCGGCCCGCTCCGGCAGTGCGCTGCCGGGCGGCGAGGGCCGGGTGCTGGACCTGCCCTCCGGCGCGCCGCTCGGCGTCGGCGGGGTGCCGTTCGAGTCGGTCGAGCTGGTGATCCCGGAGGGCTGCCTGCTGGCGCTGTGCACCGACGGCCTGGTGGAGTCCCGGGACAAGGACCTCGACGTCGGCCTGGGCCGGCTCCAGGCGGTGCTGGAGAAGCCGTACGTCTCGCTCCAGCACGCCTGCGAGGCGGTGCTGGACACGATGGAGCAGGGCCGCGAACCCGACGATGTGGCGCTGCTGCTGGCCCGGCTCGGCCGGGGCGAGGAGGGCGCCCGCACCGTCGGCTGGACGCTGCCGGCCGAGCCGACCGCGGTCTCCCGGGCCCGTCGGCTGGTCCGCGGCGCGCTCCAGGACTGGGTCCTGGAGGACCTGACGGACACCGCGGAGCTACTGGTCAGCGAACTGGTGACGAATTCTGTGCGGTATGCCAGCGCACCGATCGGTGTGCGCCTCACGCTGGGCGAGACTCTGCTGGTGGAGATCTCCGACCCGCTGCCCGACCCGCCGCGCGAGCGGCACGCGGCCGAGGCGGACGAGGGTGGCCGCGGGCTCGAACTGGTCCGCCGGCTCGCGCTGCGCTGGGGCGCCCGGGCCGAGGGCATGGGCAAGGTGGTCTGGTTCGAGCAGGAATTGCCGGGGAAGGAAGCGAATCGGGATTCGCTTTTGTGACTCCGGGCGTGGGCGACCGACGGCGCGACCGGCTCCGGGCATGACAATCGGGCGGGTGAATATGCCGAACCGGCGCACGGGAGCGGATCAGGGGCGCGAGCATGGCAGGCTGGTAGCGCAGGGCCTGGGGCAAAAACCTTCGCCCGATTTGATGTTGTGATGTTGGGGGCGTGTGCGCCCGCCCCCGGATGATGAATACTCGGTCTTCTCGACATCCGGATGGGCGCGGGTTGGAGGGGTCGGTCCTTGAACAGCATGCCGGCGCGGGAAGCGCTGACTGGTAGCGGCCATGCCGCGGTGCCCGGGCAGTCGCCCCGAGCCGCGGGGTCCACCGGTGTCGAAGCGTTGGAACAGCGGCCCCGCCGCGGGGACGAGCGGCAGGGGCCCGGGCGACAAGCGACCGAGGAACGAGTGAGCGCAGGAGCGATGAGCGTCGGCACCCCCGCGGCGGAGCCGCTGGTCGGCGGGCCCGCGCCCCTGGCGCCGCGGCCCGGTGCGGCCCGCTGGGGGCACAGCGATCCGGGCTCGCTCTACGAGTACATCCGGGTCGCCACCTTCGCGATCGGCCCCGACGGACGGATCAGCCAGTGGAGCGACCGGGCCGCCGACTTTTTCGCGCTGCCCGCCGCCGAGGCGGTCGGCGCCGACCCGGTGACCGCCTTCGTGCCGCGCGAGCTGTGGCACCGCGGCCGCGAGCGGCTGGACCGCACGCTGGCCGGTGAGGAGTGGGTGGGCACCGCGCCGTACCGGGACCGGGACGGCGCCGAGGGCCTGGCCGAGGTCTACCTGATGCCGGCCACCGGCGTGGACGGCGACCACGAGCAGGGCGGCGCGCTCTGTCTGGCCGTCGACCTGGGCAAGCTGCGCCGGATCGAGACCGACCTGGCCGCCTCCGAGGCCGTCTTCGGGCAGACCCCGAGCGGCTTCTTCCTCTTCGACCAGCAGCTGCGGCTGCAGCGGGTCAACCCGGCCTTCGCCGAGGCGGTCGGCGTCGAGCCGGACGCGCTGGCCGGCCTCACCACGCACGACCTGTTCTCGCCGACCGAGGCCGAGCGGCTGCAGGCCGCGCTGCGCCAGGTGCTGGAGAGCGGCAACCCGGTGGTGGACCTGCGCTTCAACCGCGCGGTGCCGACCCGCGAGGGCAACCGCCGCTGGGCGATCTCGCTCTACCGGCTGGCCGGTCCGGCCGGGCGCCCGATCGGCATCGCAGGCCAGGTGCACGACGTGACCAGCCGGCACGTGGCCGAGCGCGAGGCGGCCGGGGTCCGGCGCAACCTCGCGCTGGTCAACGAGGCCAGCGCGCACATCGGCTCCACGCTCGACCTGGAGACCACCGCCAAGGAGCTGTTGGACGTCGTCGTCCCGCAGTTCTGCGACCTGGCCACCGTCGACCTCTACTCGGCGCTGCTCTCCGGCGACACCGGCCCGCTGCTCGGCGGCGCCAACGGGCACCCGTACGACGGCAGCGGCGAGCTGCGCCGGGTGGCGGTCTCCAGCGTGGTCGGCGGCGCTGCCTCGGTGCTCGGCGGCGACCCGTCGCCGCACGGCTCGCTGCCGACGGCCGAGGCCGGCGGGACGCTCTGCTACCCGCCGCGCTCCCCGCACGCCCGCGCGCTGCGCACCGGCCGCAGCGCCATCCCCGAGCCCGGCCCCGACCCGCTGCTGCGCAGCACCCTGGTGGTGCCGCTGGTCGCCCGGGACGTGGTGCTCGGCCTGGTCCAGCTCTCCCGCGCGATCGGCAGCGAGCCGTTCGACGCGCGGGACGTGGCGATCGCCGAGGAGATCGCCGCCCGCGCCGCGGTCTGCGTGGACAACGCCCGGCTCTACCGGCGCGAGCACGAGCGCGCGCTGATCCTGCAGCGCAGCCTGCTGCCGCCCGGCAACCCGGAGGCCAGCGGCCTGGAGATCGCCTGCCGCTACCGGCCCAGCAACAACAACACCGAGGTCGGCGGCGACTGGTTCGACGTGATCCCGCTGCCCGGCAACCGCACCGCACTGGTGATCGGCGACGTGATGGGCCGCGGTCTGCGGGCCGCCGTGGCGATGGGTCAGCTGCGCACCGCGGTACGGACCCTGGCGATGCTCGACCTGGATCCGGCGGAGGTGCTGACCGCGCTGGACGAGATCGCCCGGGGCCTGGGCGACCCGGGCCCGGCGGTGCTGCCCGGCTACGGCCAGGGCGCCCGCCCGACCGACGAGGAGGCGGTCGAGGTCTACCTGGCGACCTGCGTCTACGCGGTCTACGACGCGGTCACCCGGCGCTGCGTCTTCGCGAACGCCGGTCACCTGCCGCCGGTGCTGCTCAGCCCCGGCGAGGACGCCCGGATGCTCGACGTGCCGCCCGGCCTGCCGCTGGGCGTCGGCGGCGAGCCGTTCGAGGAGGTCGAGCTCACGCTGCCGGACGGCGCGCTGCTCGGCCTCTACACCGACGGCCTGGTGGAGTCGCGCAAGCACCAGCTGGAGGAGGGCCTGCACGCCTTCCGGGCCGCGCTGCAGAACGGCGCCCCGGTGCTGGAGACGCTCTGCGACCAGGTGCTCAGCGAGCTCGACCCGCACCACGGCGAGGACGACATCGCGCTGCTGATGGCCCGGGTCCGGGCCTTCCCGGAGGACGCGGTCGGCGACTGGAAGCTGCCGCCCGAGCCGACCTCGGTGGCCAAGGCCCGCGAACTGGCCTGCGGCTGGCTGCTGGTGCGCGGCCTGGACGAGCTGGTCGACACGACCGAGCTGCTGGTCAGCGAGCTGGTGACGAACGCGCTGCGGCACGGCAAGGGCGACATCAGGTTGCGCCTGCTGCGGGACACCACCGTGGTCTGCGAGGTCTGGGACGACGGCTACGCGCAGCCCCGCCGGCGCCGGGCGCAGGAGACCGACGAGGGCGGGCGGGGCCTGCAACTCGTCAGCCTGCTGGCCGAGCGCTGGGGGAGCCGGCGGACGCCGAAGGGCAAGATCGTCTGGTTCGAGCTGGGGATGTGAGGGCGGCTCAGGCCTGCGCGGCTCAGGCCTGAGCGGCTCGGTCGGCCCGGCTCAGTCGGCCCGGCGCAGGCCGATCTTGGAGCCGAGCCAGACCAGCGGGTCGTACTTGCGGTCGGCGACCCGCTCCTTGAGCGGGATCAGCGCGTTGTCGGTGATCCTGATGTGCTCGGGGCAGACCTCGGTGCAGCACTTGGTGATGTTGCAGTAGCCGAGGCCGTGCACCTCCTGGGCGGTGCGCTTGCGGTCCAGCCCGCTCTCGGCGGCCGCGTCCAGCGGGTGCAGGTCCAGCTCGGCGACCCGCATCAGGAACCGCGGCCCGGCGAACGCCGCCTTGTTCTCCTCGTGGTCGCGCACCGCGTGGCAGGTGTCCTGACAGAGGAAGCACTCGATGCACTTGCGGAACTCCTGCGGGCGGTCCACGTCCTGCTGGAGCATCCGGTACTCGCCCGGCGCCAGGCCGGGCGGCGGCACGAAGGCCGGCACCTCGCGGGCCTTCGCGTAGTTGAACGAGACGTCGGTGACCAGGTCCCGCACGCTCGGGAAGGCCCGCAGCGGGGTGAGCACCACCGGTTCGCCGGGCGGCAGCACCGACATCCGGGTCATGCAGAGCAGCCGCGGCCGCCCGTTCACCTCGGCGCTGCACGAACCGCACTTGCCCGCCTTGCAGTTCCACCGGACGGCCAGGTCGGGCGCCTGGGTGGCCTGCAGCCGGTGCACCAGGTCGAGCACCACCTCGCCCTCGTTGACCGGCACCCGGTAGCTCGCGAAGCCGCCCTCGCCCGCCTCGCCGCGCCAGACCCGCAGCTCGATCTCGTTCCCGACCCGCTCAGTGCTCATCGGCCGCCAGCTCCTCCGGGGTGAAGTACTTCGCGAGTTCGGTCCGCTCGAAGAGCGCCAGCAGGTCGGCCCGGACCGGCGGATTGGCCTGCCGGTCCACCTGGACGGCCGGGCCGGTCGGCGAGTCCTCCAGCGAGCAGAGCAGGTTGACCCGCCGCCAGTCGCGGTCCATCCCGGGCCAGTCCTCCCGGGTGTGGCCGCCGCGGCTCTCCCGGCGCAGCAGCGCCGCGCGTGCCACGCACTCCGAGACCAGCAGCATGTTGCGCAGGTCCAGGGCCAGGTGCCAGCCGGGGTTGAACTGCCGGTGGCCCTCCACCGAGAGCAGCCCCGCGCGGCGGCGCAGCACCGCGAGCCGGTCCAGCGCCTGCTTCATCTCGCCGGCCCGCCGGATGATCCCGACCAGGTCGTTCATCGTCTGCTGGAGCTCCTGGTGCAGCGCGTACGGGTGCTCGGTGCCCTCGCCGAACGGCGCCAGTGCCTCGGCGGCGGCCGCGTCCAGCTCGGCCTGGTCGGGAGTGGGCCGGGACGACAGGTTCGCGGCGTACCGCGCCGCGTGCAGCCCGGCCCGGCGGCCGAAGACCAGCAGGTCGGAGAGCGAGTTGCCGCCCAGCCGGTTCGAGCCGTGCATCCCGCCGGCCACCTCGCCGGCCGCGAAGAGCCCGGGGACGCCGGGGCTCGCCGCGGTGTCCGGATCGACCTCCACGCCGCCCATCACGTAGTGGCAGGTCGGGCCGACCTCCATCGGCTCCTTCGTGATGTCCACGTCCGCCAGCTCCTTGAACTGGTGGTGCATCGAGGGCAGCCGGCGGATGATCTCGGCGGCCGGCAGCCGGCTGGAGACGTCCAGGTAGACGCCGCCGTGCGCGGTGCCGCGGCCCGCCTTGACCTCGGAGTTGATCGCCCGGGCGACCTCGTCGCGGGGCAGCAGCTCGGGCGGGCGCCGGTTGTGGTCCGGGTCGGCGTACCAGCGGTCTGCCTCGGCCTCGGTCTCGGCGTACTGGCCGCGGAACACCTCGGGCACGTAGTCGAACATGAACCGGCGCCCGGAGCTGTCGCGCAGCACCCCGCCGTCGCCGCGCACCGACTCGGTGACCAGGATCCCCTTCACCGACGGCGGCCAGACCATGCCGGTCGGGTGGAACTGGACGAACTCCATGTTCAGCAGCCGGGCCCCGGCCAGCAGCGCGAGCGCGTGGCCGTCCCCCGTGTACTCCCAGGAGTTGGAGGTGACCTTGAAGGACTTGCCGATCCCGCCGGTGGCCAGGATCACGGCGGGCGCGGCGATGCCGAAGAACTGCCCGCTCTCCCGGGCGTAGCCGAAGACGCCGGCCACCCGGTCGCCGTCCTTCAGGATCCGGGTGACGGTGTACTCCTGAAGGATCCTCAGCCCCGCCTCGTAGTCGCCGGTCTCCTTGAAGTCCTGCTGCTGGAGCGCGACCACCCGCTGCTGCAGCGTGCGGATCAGCTCCAGCCCGGTCCGGTCGCCGACGTGCGCGAGGCGCGGGTACTGGTGGCCGCCGAAGTTGCGCTGCGAGATCCGGCCGTCCGCCGTCCGGTCGAAGAGCGCGCCCCAGCTCTCCAGCTCCCAGACCCGCTCGGGGGCCTCCTTGGCGTGCAGCTCGGCCATCCGCCAGTGGTTGAGGAACTTGCCGCCGCGCATGGTGTCGCGGAAGTGCACCTGCCAGTTGTCCCCGCTGTTCACGTTGCCCATCGAGGCGGCGATCCCGCCCTCGGCCATCACGGTGTGCGCCTTGCCGAACAGCGACTTGCAGATCACCGCCACCCGCATGCCCTGTTCACGCGCCTCGATCGCGGCCCGCAGCCCGGCCCCGCCCGCGCCGACCACCACCACGTCGTAGTCCTCCATGCGTGAGTCCTCCATGCGTGAGTCCCCTCTCAGAAGAACCTCGGGTCGGCGAAGGCGCCCGACGAGACCAGGTAGACGTACAGGTCGGCGATGCCGACCGAGGCGAGCGAGAGCCAGGCGAGCAGCATGTGGCGGGCGTTCAGCCGGCCGACGAACTGCCAGGCGCGGTAGCGCACCGGGTGCTTGGAGAAGTTCCGCAGCCGCCCGCCCACGATGTGCCGGCAGGAGTGGCAGGAGAGCGTGTACGCCCAGATCAGCGAGACATTGCCGAGCAGCACCAGGGTGCCCAGGCCCATGTGCCCCCAGGCACCGGAGGCGTCACGGAAGCCCAGCACCGCGTCGTAGGTCAGGATCCCGGCGACCGGGATCGCCAGGTAGAAGAAGTACCGGTGCAGGTTCTGCAGCACCAGCGGGAACCGGGTCTCGCCGGTGTACCTGCCGTGCGGCTCGGCCACCGCACAGGCCGGCGGCGAGGACCAGAAGGCCCGGTAGTAGGCCTTGCGGTAGTAGTAGCAGGTCAGCCGGAAGCCGAGCGGGAAGACCAGCACCAGCAGGGCCGGCGAGAGCCGCCACCAGTCGCCGAAGAGCGCCCAGTCCGCCCCGCCGCGCATCACCCGGCAGTTCGCGGCCAGGCAGGGGGAGTAGAACGGCGAGACGTACGGCGCGGCGTAGTAGTGCGCGCCCTCGAAGGCCCGCCAGGTCGAGTAGGCGATGAAGACCAGCAGGCCGGCCGCTGTACTGACCTGCGGCAGCCACCAGCGGTCGGTGCGGAGGGTGCGTTCGGGGATCACAGCGCGTTTGGTCGTTGTGGCCATTCTGCGAGTGTGACCTTGATCACATGTGCCCGAAAGGGGTCTGACAGGATTTTCGCTGGGCCGAACGGGCGAGCGATTGTCGCGCCGTCGGCCCCCGGGCCGGAGGCTGTCGTTGAGTTGTCGCCATGACCAGCACTA
Organism: Kitasatospora sp. NEAU-69; assembly: GCF_057158765.1. NCBI lineage: Bacteria > Bacillati > Actinomycetota > Actinomycetes > Kitasatosporales > Streptomycetaceae > Kitasatospora > Kitasatospora sp. NEAU-69. The sequence goes on along the minus strand of NZ_JBWXUE010000053.1, from coordinate 31,178 downwards.
GGGGCTCTCTCCGGGCCGGCCACGGCCTCCTTGCGGCCGCGGTGGTCCTCGCCGCGCTGGCCGGCTGCTCCGCCGACCCGAAACCCGCCGCACCCACCCAGTCCGCCTCCGACCTCACGCCGGACGACCGCGGCCGGGTCCGGGACGGCGGCACGCTGCGCTGGGCGGTGGACGCGGTGCCGGCCTCGCTCGACGTCTACGACCCCGCCGCGCCCGCCGACACGGCGCTGATCGCGCACGCGGTGCTGCCCAGCCTCTACCGGCTGGACGCCAAGGCCCGCCCGGTCGCCGATCCGGACTACCTGGCCGGCGCGGACGCCCAGGGTGCCACCGTGACGTACCGGCTCAACCCGAAGGCGGTGTGGAGCGACGGCAAGCCGCTCTCGGCCGTCGACTTCACCGCGCAGTGGACGGCGCTGCGGGCCGCCCACCCCGGCTACTCGGCGATCGACTCGGTGACCGCCGGCGCCGACCCGCACCAGGTCAAGGTCGTCTTCAAGCAGCCGTACGCCGACTGGCGGGAGCTGTTCAGCCCGCTCCAGCCGGCCGCCCGGCCGCCCACCGTGACGGCCTCCCCGGCGGCCGCGCCGCCCGAGGGCGCACTGCCGGTCTCGGCCGGACCGATGCTGCTGAGGTCGCTGGACGCCAAGGCGGGCAGGGCCGTGCTGGTGCGCAATCCGCACTGGTGGGGTGCCCCGGTCAAGCTCGACGAGCTCGACTTCGTGGCCACCGCGAGCCGGCTGGACGCGCTCGACCAGGGCACCGTCGATGTCGCTGCGCTGGAGAGCACCGTCGATCAGGCGCCGGTCGCGAAGTCCGCCGACGCCGCCGACTCCTCGGTGCAGATGCTGCACCGGGCCCAGGCGCTGACCGGTGTCACGCTGCACCGGGCGGCCGCGCCGTCCTGGACCCAGCTCACCCTGAACGGCGCCCGCGGCCCGCTCGCCGACCCCGCCGTGCGCCGTGCGGTGGCCGCCGCGGTGGACCGCAAGAAGCTCGCCGAGGCCGCGCTGACGCCGCTCGGCCTGCCCGCCACCCCGCTCGGCAGCCACCTGCTCATGGCTGACCAGGACGGCTACCAGGACAACAGCGGCGCACTCGGCGCGACCGCGAAGGAACTGCACCTGGACCTCAACCTGCTGCTCCCGGATGACTCCGCCGCGGCCCGCCGCACCGCTGCCGAGCTGATCACCCAGCTCGCCCCGGCCGGCGTCACGGTGCACATGCAGCCGGTGCCGGCCGCCGGCTTCGTCAAGGACCACCTGGCCGGCGGCGATTGGGACCTCGCGCTCTTCTCCTGGCCGGCCACCGCGTTCCCCGCGGCGGACGAGCTGCCGCTGTACGCCAAGCCCCGCCCGGGCGCCGACGGCAAGCTGGTCGAGCAGCTCAACTACGGCGGCGCCGGCACCGAGGAGATCGACCAGCTGTTCGCGCGGGCGGCCGCCGAGCCGGACCGGGGCAGGCAGACGGCCCTGCTCCAGCAGGCCGATGCCCGGATCTGGGAGCTGGGTCACTCGCTGCCGCTCTACCAGCGCCCCGAGCTGGTCGCGGTCCGCGGCGGGGTCGCCGGCGCGGGCGCTTTCGGCTTCGGCTGGCCGCGCTATCAGGACGTGGGGTTCCTCCGCTGAGCGCGACCCGTCGGCGGCCACGTACCATAGGACAAGCCGTGGCATGTTAAGCCCGGCGGGTGGACCGGGACAGGCCGGGGCGCCGCAACTCACGACTCCGGGAGACTTCGCTCCGCATGCCCACGCGCAACGACATCCGCAACGTCGCCATCGTCGCCCACGTCGACCACGGCAAGACCACCCTCGTCGACGCGATGCTCAAGCAGGCCGGTGCCTTTGCTGCGCACCAGCACCTCGACGACCGCATGATGGACTCGAACGACCTGGAGCGCGAGAAGGGCATCACCATTCTCGCGAAGAACACCGCGGTCAAGTACCACCCGAAGGAGGGTGGCGAGCCGATCACGATCAACATCATCGACACCCCGGGCCACGCCGACTTCGGTGGCGAGGTCGAGCGCGGTCTGTCGATGGTCGACGCGGTCGTGCTGCTGGTGGACGCGTCCGAGGGCCCGCTGCCGCAGACCCGTTTCGTGCTCCGCAAGGCGCTGACCGCGAAGCTGCCGGTCATCCTCTGCATCAACAAGACCGACCGTCCGGACTCCCGGATCGACGAGGTCATCAACGAGACCTACGACCTCTTCCTCGACCTGGACGCCACCGAGGAGCAGATCGAGTTCCCGATCGTCTACGCCTGCGCGCGTGACGGCGTGGCCTCGCTGACCAAGCCGGAGAACGGCACCGTCCCGCCGGACAGCGACTCGCTGGAGCCGTTCTTCTCCACCATCCTGTCCGCCGTGCCGGCCCCGGAGTACGACGCCGACGCCCCGCTGCAGGCGCACGTCACCAACCTGGACGCCGACAACTTCCTCGGCCGCATCGCGCTCTGCCGCGTCGAGCAGGGCGAGCTGCGCAAGGGCCAGCAGGTCGCGTGGATGAAGCGCGACGGCTCGATCCAGCAGGTCAAGATCACCGAGCTGCTGATGACCGAGGCGCTCACCCGCAAGCCGGCCGAGGTGGCCCGCCCCGGTGACATCTGCGCCGTCGCCGGTATCCCGGAGATCATGATCGGCGAGACCCTGGCCGACCCGGAGAACCCGATCGCGCTGCCGCTGATCACGGTGGACGAGCCGGCCATCTCGATGGTCATCGGCACCAACACCTCGCCGCTGGTCGGCAAGGGCGGCAAGGGCCACAAGGTCACCGCCCGCATGGTGAAGGACCGCCTGGACCGCGAGCTGATCGGTAACGTCTCGCTGCGCGTGCTGCCGACCGAGCGTCCGGACGCCTGGGAGGTCCAGGGCCGTGGCGAGCTGGCGCTGGCCATCCTGGTCGAGACCATGCGCCGGGAGCTCTTCGAGCTGACCGTCGGCAAGCCGCAGGTCGTCACCAAGGTCATCAACGGCAAGATGCACGAGCCGGTCGAGCGGATGACCATCGACAGCCCCGAGGAGTACCTCGGCGCGATCACCCAGCTGATGGCGACCCGCAAGGGCCGCATGGAGACCATGACGAACCACGGCTCCGGCTGGGTCCGCATGGAGTTCATCGTCCCCGCGCGTGGCCTGATCGGCTTCCGCACCCAGTTCCTGACCGACACCCGTGGTACGGGTATCGCGCACTCCATCTTCGAGGGCCACGAGCCGTGGTTCGGCGAGCTGCGGATGCGCAACAACGGTTCGCTGGTGGCCGACCGCGCCGGTGTCGTGACGCCGTTCGCCATGATGGGCATCCAGGAGCGCGGTGTGCTCTTCGTCGAGCCCACCACCGAGGTGTACGAGGGCATGATCGTCGGCGAGAACTCGCGCCAGGACGACATGGACATCAACATCACCAAGGAGAAGAAGCTCACCAACATGCGTGCGGCCTCCTCCGACACCACCGAGAACCTGGTGCCGCCGCGCAAGCTCTCGCTGGAGCAGTCGCTGGAGTTCTGCCGCGAGGACGAGTGCATCGAGGTGACCCCGGAGACCGTGCGCATCCGCAAGGTCGTCCTGGACCAGAAGGAGCGCGGCCGTACGGCCTCGCGCGCCAAGAAGGGCTGACCCAGCCTCAGCAGCGCCCGCTTCACGCCGTCAGCCGGTTCCCCCTCGCGGGGAGCCGGCTGACGGCGTTTCAGCGCCCTCCTCTCACCTGTTCGGCGGTACGGCGCGCCCGTGTGGCCCTGCTGCGGGTGCGTCGCGGCCGCCCGGCCCTTCGAATGGGGTGTGATGCCTCACACACCCCCCTGAGGAGGTCCTTCATGCCTTCAGCCACCAGAGTGCGCTGGGCCGTGATCGCAGTGACGTCGGCGGCCCTGGTGGTCACCGGTTGCAGCAGCAGCAAGAGCGGGTCCAGCTCGTCGGGCGGCGGCGGTGTCGTCCGAGCGTGGTGGGGCGACCCGCAGAACCCGCTGGAGCCGGCCAACACCAATGAGGTGAACGGCGGCGCGGTGATGAACATGGTCTTCGCCGGGCTGGTCCAGTACGACCCGAAGACGAGCGCGGCCAGCAACGCCAATGCCGATTCGATCACCTCTTCCGACGAGCAGAACTGGACGGTGACGCTGAAGCCGGGCTGGAAGTTCAGTGACGGCACGGCGGTGACCGCCTCGTCCTACGTGAACGCCTGGAACTACGGCGCGCTCTCCACCAACAAGCAGGTCAACGCGAGCTTCTTCCAGTACATCCAGGGCTACAACGACGTCGCGCCGGCCAGCGGCTCGCCGACCGCGCAGACCTTGTCGGGCCTCAAGGTGGTCAACGACAACACCTTCACGGTCGCGCTCACCCAGAAGTTCACCACCTGGCCGCAGACCCTGGGCTACAACGCGTACTACCCGCTCCCGGCGAGCTTCTTCACCGACCACGCGGCGTTCCTGAACAAGCCGGTCGGCAACGGGCCGTACATGATCCAGTCGTACACCCGCAGCCAGCAGATGCAGCTGGTGCCGAACCCGAACTACAGCGGCACCAACAAGCCGAAGAACGGCGGCATCACGCTGACCGTCTACACCGACCCGAACGCCGCCTACTCCGACCTCCAGTCCGGCGCGCTCGACGTGGACAACACGCTTTCCACCACCGCGCTGAAGACGCTGGCCGGCGGGCCGAGCACCGCCCGCTTCCTGAACGTGCCGGCCGGCATCATCCAGACCGTCTCGTTCCCGCTCTACCAGCCGCAGTGGAACACCGACAACGCGAAGCTGGTCCGGCAGGGCATCTCGATGGCGATCGACCGGCCCACGATCGTCAAGAACATCTTCACCAATACCCGCACGGTGGCCACCGACTGGACCTCCCCGGTGCTCGGCTCCACCGGCGGTTTCAAGGAGGGCCTCTGCGGTGACCTCTGCACCTACAACCCGACCAAGGCCAAGCAGCTGATCGAGCAGGGCGGCGGCATCCCCGGCGGCCAGCTGACCATCAGTTACAACGCCGACGGTGGGCACAAGGACTGGGTCGACGCGACCTGCAACAGCATCAACACCGTGCTGGGCAACACCAGCGCCTGCGTCGGTAATCCGATCGGCACCTTCGCGGACTTCCGCAACCAGGTCACCAACAAGAAGATGACCGGGCCCTTCCGGACCGGCTGGCAGATGGACTACCCGCTGATCCAGAACTTCATGCAGCCGGTCTACACGACGGGCGGCTCGTCGAACGACTCGCACTACAGCAACCCGCAGTTCGACAGCCAGGTCAACACGGCCAACGCGGCGCCCGACGCGGCCACCTCGGTCTCCGACTTCCAGACCGCGGAGAAGATGCTCGTCACGGACGTGCCGGCCATCCCGCTCTGGTACCAGAACGGCACGGTGGCCTGGTCGAACCGCGTCAACAACGTGATGCTCGACCCGTTCAGCGTCCCGGTCTACACCGAGATCACCGTCAGTTAGCCAGCGGCGGCGGCCGGCTCCCGGGGTGGAGCCGGCCGCCGGTCTTCGCCTGCTCAGTGGAGGTTCGCATGGGACGCTACGTCCTCAGGCGCCTGCTCCAGATGATCCCGGTCTTCATCGGGACCACCTTCCTGATCTTCGTCATGGTGCACGCGCTCGGCGACCCGGTGAACGCGCTCTTCGGCGACCGGGCGCCCGACCCGGCGGTGGCCGCGCAGATCAGGGCCCAGTACAACCTGAACGACCCGCTCTGGCTCCAGTACGTCAAGTACATGGGCCGGCTGTTCCAGTGGGACTTCGGCACCACCTTCAGCGGGCAGACGGTGACCTCGCAGCTTGCTGCCGCCTACCCGGTCACGCTCAAGCTCACCGCGGTGGCGTTCGTCATCGAGGTGGTCTTCGGCATCGGCCTGGGCCTGATCAGCGGGCTGCGGCGGGGCAAGACCGTGGACAGCTCGGTGCTGATCCTGACCCTGGTCGTCATCTCCATCCCGACCTTCGTCACCGGCTACGTGCTGCAGTACCTGGTCGGCGTGAAATGGGGGATCCTGCCGGCCACGGTCGGCTTCGACGTGACGTTCGAATCGCTGATCCTGCCGGGCATCGTGCTGGCCTCGGTCTCGCTCGCGTACGTCGCCCGGCTGACCCGCACCACCGTCGCGGAGAACTCCAAGGCGGACTACGTGCGCACCGCGACGGCCAAGGGCCTGCCGCGCCGCCGGGTGGTGCTGAACCACCTGCTGCGCAACTCGCTGATCCCGGTCGTCACGTTCCTCGGAACCGACCTGGGCGCGCTGATGGGTGGCGCGCTGGTGACGGAGCGGATCTTCAACATCCACGGCGTCGGCTACACCCTGTACCAGGGGATCGTCCGGCAGAGCACCAACACCGTGGTCGGCTTCGTGACCATCCTGGTCATCGTCTTCCTGCTGGCCAACCTGCTCGTCGACCTGCTCTACGCGGTCCTGGACCCGAGGATCCGGTATGCCTGACCAGGATAGGTACAACGAATCGGACCCGATGGCGGGGGCTGGTGACGAAGACGAGGAGATGCAGAGCGCGGTCGAGAGCCGGACCCTCGATCTCGGCACCATGGAGGCCGAGACCCTGATCAAGGCCGAGCGGCTCGCCGACGAGCCGGGGGTCGCGGCAGCGGACGAACGGGAGGTGCCGCGCAGCCTCTGGCAGGACGCCTGGCGCGACCTGCGGCGCAACCCGATCTTCATCATCTCCGGTCTGCTGATCGTCTTCCTGGTCATCGTGGCGATCTGGCCCAGTCTGTTCACCTCGACCAACCCGCTCAGCTGCGACCTGACCAAGTCCCAGCATGGGCCGACCTCCGGCCACCCGTTCGGTTACGACACCCAGGGCTGCGACGTGTACGCGCGGACGGTCTACGGCGCGCGCGCCTCGATCACAGTGGGCGTCTGCGCCACCGTCGGGTCGGCGCTGGTCGGTACGCTGCTCGGCGGCCTGGCCGGCTTCTTCGGCGGCTGGTCGGATTCGGTGATCTCCCGGGTCGCCGACATCTTCTTCGGCATCCCGATCCTGCTCGGCGGCCTGGTCTTCCTCTCGGTGATCTCCACCAGGTCGATCTGGATCGTGGTCGCGTTCATCGTGGTGCTCGGCTGGCCACAGCTGGCCCGCATCGCCCGCGGCGCGGTGATCACGGCCAAGCAGCAGGACTACGTCACGGCGGCCCGCGCGCTCGGCGCCGGCAGCAAGCGGCTGATGCTGCGGCACATCCTGCCGAACGCGGTCGCGCCGATCATCGTGGTGGCAACCATCGCGCTCGGCACGTACATCGCGCTGGAGGCGACGCTGAGCTACCTCGGCGTCGGCCTCAAGCCGCCGACCGTCTCCTGGGGCATCGACATCTCGGCCGCGTCGGACACCTTCAGCATCGCGCCGCACATGCTGCTCTTCCCCGCCGGGGCGCTGAGCATCACCGTGCTCGCGTTCATCATGCTCGGCGACGCGGTCCGCGACGCCCTCGACCCCAAGCTGCGCTGAGAGAGGGCCCCACCACCGATGAGTAGCAGCAGCATCAGCAGCCAACCCCGCGCGACCACCTCGGACAGTGCGCAGACCCCGCTGCTCGAGGTCAAGGACCTGCACGTGGAGTTCCGCACCCGGGACGGCGTCGCCAAGGCCGTCAACGGTGTGAACTACTCGGTCCGGGCCGGTGAGACGCTGGCCATCCTCGGCGAGTCGGGCTCCGGCAAGTCGGTCACCGCCCAGGCGGTGATGGGCATCCTGGACAGCCCGCCCGGTTTCGTGACGGGTGGCCAGATCGTCTTCAAGGGCCGGGACCTGCTGACCCTCGGCAACGAGGAGCGGCGCAAGGTCCGCGGCTCGCAGATGGCGATGATCTTCCAGGACGCGCTCTCCTCGCTCAACCCGGTGCACACGGTGGGCGCGCAGCTCGGCGAGATGTACCGGGTGCACCGGGGCAGCTCGCGCCAGGAGGCCAAGGCCAAGGCGATCGAGCTGATGGACCGGGTGCGGATCCCGGCCGCCGCCGCCCGGGTCGGCGACTACCCGCACCAGTTCTCCGGCGGCATGCGCCAGCGGATCATGATCGCGATGGCGCTCGCGCTGGAGCCGGACCTGATCATCGCCGACGAGCCGACCACCGCGCTCGACGTCACCGTGCAGGCCCAGGTGATGGACCTGCTCGCCGAACTCCAGGCCGAGTACCACATGGGCCTGATCCTGATCACCCACGACCTCGGCGTGGTCGCGGACGTCGCGGACAAGATCGCGGTGATGTACGCCGGACGGATCGTCGAGACGGCGCCGGTGCACGAGCTCTACGCCAAGCCGGGCCACCCGTACACCCGCGGCCTGCTGGACTCCATCCCGCGGCTCGACCAGAAGGGGCAGGAGCTCTACGCGATCAAGGGCCTGCCGCCCAACCTGCTGCGGATCCCGCCCGGCTGCGCGTTCAACCCGCGGTGCCCACGGGCCCAGGAGATCTGCCGGACCACCGTGCCGCCGCTCTTCGAGCTGACGGACGAGGGCGGCGCGCCGCTCCCCGGGCGCGCCAGTGCCTGCCACTTCTGGAAGGAGACCCTCGATGACTGACGGTGCCACCGCGCTCGGCGCGAGCGCGCCGCAGGCGGCGACCTTCGCCCGGCCGGTGTCCGAAGGCGAACCGATCCTTCAGGTGCGCGACCTGGTCAAGCACTTCCCGCTGCTGCAGGGCGTGGTCTTCAAGAAGCAGGTCGGCGCGGTCAAGGCGGTGGACGGGGTCTCCTTCGACCTGCGCAAGGGGGAGACGCTCGGCATCGTCGGCGAGTCCGGCTGCGGGAAGTCCACGCTGGCCAAGGTGCTGATGAACCTGGAGCCGGCCACCGAGGGCTCGATCCGGTACAAGGGCGAGGAGATCTCCAAGCTGACCGGCGCGGGGCTCAAGGCCGTGCGGCGCAACATCCAGATGGTCTTCCAGGACCCGTACACCTCGCTCAACCCGCGGATGACGGTCGGCGACATCATCGGCGAGCCCTACGAGATCCACCCCGAGGTGGCGCCGAAGGGCGATCGGCGCAAGGCGGTGCAGGACCTGCTGGACGTGGTCGGGCTCAACCCGGAGTACATCAACCGGTACCCGCACCAGTTCTCCGGCGGCCAGCGGCAGCGGATCGGGATCGCGCGCGGGCTGGCGCTCAAGCCCGAGGTGATCATCTGCGACGAGCCGGTCTCGGCGCTGGACGTCTCGGTGCAGGCCCAGGTGATCAACCTGCTGGAGCAGCTGCAGGACGAGTTCGAGCTCTCGTACATCTTCATCGCGCACGACCTCTCGATCGTGCGGCACATCTCCGACCGGGTCGGCGTGATGTACCTGGGCAGGCTCGTGGAGATCGGCTCCGACCTGGAGATCTACGACCACGCCACGCACCCGTACACCCAGGCGCTGCTCTCCGCGGTGCCGGTGCCGGACCCGAAGGCGCGGGCGGCGCGGGACCGGATCGTGCTGACCGGGGACGTCCCCTCGCCGGCCAACCCGCCGTCCGGCTGCCGGTTCCGCACCCGCTGCTGGAAGGCCCAGGACAGGTGCGCGGCCGAGGTGCCGCTGCTGGCCGTGCCGAGCTGGCTGACCGGGCCGGCGGCGCACGAGTCGGCCTGCCACTTCGCCGCCGAGCGCGAAGCCGGACCGGCCGCCGGCGGCAACGGCGGCAGCTCCGGCAATGGCGGCAACGGGGGCACCGCGGCCTCCTGAGAACGCCGAGGGCCCCCGGAGCAGTCGATGCTCCGGGGGCCCTCGGGTGTGTGCTGCGGGCGCCGGTCAGGCGTCCTTGGCGTCCTTCTTGCCGTCTTCCTTCGCCGCACGCGGCTCGGGGACCTCGGTGGTGGCGGTGCGCTTCGAGGCGTCGCCGTCCTCCGGGAAGTGGCAGGCCGTGAGGTGGCCCTCGGCGTTGCCACTGAGCTGCAGCAGCGGCGGCTCCTCCGTGGCGCACTTCTCCTGCGCCTTCCAGCAACGGGTGCGGAACCGGCAGCCGGACGGCGGGTTCAGCGGCGACGGGACGTCACCGGTGAGCCGGATGCGCTCGGCGGCGACGTTGTCCGGGTCGGCGTCCGGCGCGGCCGAGAGCAGCGCGTGCGTGTACGGGTGGCGCGGCTTCGTGTAGAGCGAGTCCCGGTCGGCGATCTCGACGATCTTGCCCAGGTACATCACCGCGACGCGCTGCGAGAAGTGCCGCACGATCGACAGGTCGTGCGCGATGAAGACGAACGCGATGCCCAGCTCGCGCTGCAGGCCCTGGAGCAGGTTGACGACCTGCGCCTGGATCGAGACGTCCAGCGCGGAGACCGGCTCGTCCGCGATGATCAGCTTCGGGTTGAGCGCGAGCGCGCGGGCGACGCCGATGCGCTGACGCTGACCGCCGGAGAACTCGTGCGGGAAGCGGTTGAAGTGCTCCGGGTTGAGACCGACGATCTCCAGGAGCTCCTTGACCCGGGCGGTGCGACCGCCGGGCGGGTTGATCCCGTTGATCTCCATCGGGTTGCTGATGATCGTACCGACGGTGTGCCGCGGGTTCAGCGAGGAGTACGGGTCCTGGAAGATCATCTGGATCTCGGACCGGATCGGCGCCAGTTCCTTGCGGTTGGCGTGCGCGATCTCCTGGCCGTTGTACTTGATCGAGCCGCCGGTCGGCTCGTACAGGCGGGTGACCAGTCGGCCGGTGGTCGACTTGCCGCAGCCGGACTCGCCGACCAGGCCCAGGCTCTCGCCCGCGCTGACCGAGAAGCTCACGTTGTCGACCGCCTGGACAGCGCCGACCTGGCGCTTGAACGGGAAGCCGCCCATCACGGGGAAGTGCTTGGTGAGGCCGTTGACCTCAAGCAGCACGTCGCCGGGGGTGGGGGCCGCGCCCGTCGGCTTGGTCAGAGTCTGCTCTGCGCTCATGGGATTTCCTTGACTCCTTAACCGAGGCTCAGCTGCTCAGCCGGGGCAGGATCTGCTCGGTGAGGATGGACTGCTTCTGCGCGGGGGTGAGGTGGCAGGCCGACAGGTGGCCGTTCGCCAGCTCCAGCGGCGGGCGCTCGGTCGTGCACTTGTCGCCGACCACCAGCTCACGGTACGTGCACCGGGGGTGGAACGCGCAGCCGGCCGGGGGGTTGAGCAGCGACGGCGGGGTGCCCGGGATCGGCTCCAGCGGGACGTCCACCGCCGCGTTGATCCGCGGGATGGAGCTCAGCAGGCCCCAGCCGTACGGGTGCTGGGAGGTCTTGAGCACCTCGCGCATGGTGCCGCGCTCGACCGCGCGACCCGCGTACATCACCAGCACGTCGTCGGCGATCTCACGGATCACGCCGAGGTCGTGGGTGATGAAGATGATCGAGGTGCCGGTCTCCTGCTGGAGGTCCTTGAGCAGGTCCACGATCTGCGCCTGCACGGTCACGTCGAGCGCGGTGGTCGGCTCGTCGGCGATCAGCAGCTCGGGGTCGCAGACCAGCGCCATCGCGATCATGGCGCGCTGGCGCATACCGCCGGAGAACTGGTGCGGGAAGTCGTCCACCCGGGTCTGCGGCTGCGGGATGCCGACGCGGCGCAGCATCTCGATCGCGCGGTCGCGGGCCTCCTTCTTGCTCGCGCCGGTGTGCTTCATGAACGGCTCGGCGATCTGCCGGCCGATCGTGTAGTACGGCGAGAGCGCGGCCAGCGCGTCCTGGAAGATCATCGCCATCTTGTTGCCGCGGAGCTTCTCGAGGTCCTTCTGCGAGGCCTTGAGCAGGTCCTGGCCGTCGAGGACGACGGAGCCCTCGATGGTGGTGTTCTTCGGGTTGTGCAGGCCCATCACGGCCAGGTTGGACACCGACTTGCCGGAGCCCGACTCACCCACGATGCCGAGGGTCTTGCCCTTCTCGATGTCGAAGGTGAGGTTGTTGACGGCCTTGACGATGCCGTCCTCGGTGCGGAAGCGGACCTGCAGGTCGCGCACCGACAGGAAGGCGGAGCCGGCCTGGGGTGCGGCGGCGGACTCGGACTTGGTGAGGGTGCTCACGGTCGGATCTCCTCGGGGACTGGGTGGAGCGGAAGGAACGCGGATGCGGTGGGGGTCATCCCAGCCGGACCCGGGGGTCGAGGAGACCGTAGGCGGCGTCGACGATGATGTTGAAGAGCAGGATGGAGACGGAGCTGAAGATCAGCACGCCGAGCTCCAGGTTGAGGTCCGCGGAGTGCACCGAGTTGACGGCGAGGAAGCCGAGGCCGTGGATGCTGAAGGTGTACTCGGTGATGATCGCGCCGGAGAAGACGGCGCCGAGGTCGATGCCGAAGATCGTGATGATCGGGGCCATCGCACCGCGCAGCGCGTAGCGCCACCACACGTACGAGGAGGACATGCCCTTGGCCCGGGCGGCCCGGATGTGGTCCTCGGAGAGCTGCTCCAGCATCAGGGAGCGGACCTGGCGGGTGTAGTTCGACCAGAAGATGACCGACATGACCAGCCACGGCAGGATCATCCCCATGAAGCAGCCCCAGGGGTCCTGGGTGAAGGGGACGTACTGCGGGCGGTCCAGCCAGTGCAGGTTGTAGACGAAGAGCGCCATGGCCAGCGGGCCGATGAAGTAGATCTGGGTGGACTGACCGATCAGCGAGATCGAGCTCGCGACCTGGTCCATCCACTTGCCCTGCTTCCAGGCGGACAGCATGCCCAGGCCGACACCGATGGTCAGGAAGCAGATGGCGCCGCCGATGGCGAGCACGAAGGTGGCCGGGTAGTTGGCCGAGATCCGGTCCCAGACGAACTGCTGCGCGTTGTACGAGTAGCCGAAGCACGGGGCGGCGCAGTGGCCGAGCTGGCCCATGTCCTGGCCGACGAACAGGCCGCTGACGTAGTCCCAGAACTGCTGGATGACCGACCGGTCGAGGTGCATGTTCGTCCGGATCTGCGCGAGCAGCTCCGGCGTGCAGCCCTTCGGGCAGTTCAGCTGCGCCGGGTCGACCGGCATGGTGTGGAAGGCGAAGAAGGTGAGGCAGATCAGCAGAAAGATGATGACGATCGCGCCGAGCGCCCGGCGGATGAGAAATCGGAGCATTGGGTGAGCTCTTCCGAGTGAGGGCGCCTGCGGCGGCCGCGTCGTGGAGAGTGCGACCCCCGGATTACGGGAGGTCAACACGTGGCCCAGGCAGGGCCACCCGGAGCGGGTGGCCCTGCCAGGGGGAGTCGGCCCGGAGGCCGGCTCCGGATCCGGTGCTTACTTGATGTAGACGCTGGAGACGTCCATGCAGCCCAGCACCTCGTTGTAGGCGACACCGCCGAGGCCGGCACCGTACACGTTGAAGAACTTGTCGTAGGCGGCCGGGATCTCCGGGACGTCGGTGGTGAGGATGTTGTCCGCGAGCTTCATCCACGCGGCGGCGGCGTCGGTCGGGTTGGCGATGGTGGCGATGCGGTCCATCTCGGTGTTCATCGCCGGGTTGTTGTAGTGCGAGTAGTTGGTCGCACCGTCGGCGATCGTACGACCGTCCAGGGTCGGCGGGATCACGGTGCCACCGGCCGGCCAGTCGGCACCCCAGCCGGAACGGTACAGGTCGAACTGGTTGTTGACCTTGCCGATCTCGGTGTAGTACGTGGTCGGGTCCAGCTCCTTGCGGTCAACCTGGAAGCCGGCCTGGGTCAGCGAGTCCTGGACCGCCGCCGAGATGTTCTGCCACTTCGCGCTGTTCGAGTACGCGAGCGTGATGTGGTAGCCGAGCTTGCCGTCGGCCTGCAGGATCGCCTTGGCCGCCTGCGGGTCGCCCATCGGGTTCTTCTTGATGCCCAGCGGGTCGGTGTCCTGCCAGCCGGCGACGGTCGGGCTCATCAGGTTGCCCGCGATGTCACCGGTGGTCGCGCCACCCTCGAGGCGCTGCACCTGGGCGGCCGGGAAGGCCTTGGCCAGGGCCTGGCGGACCTTGACGTCCGTCACGCGGGTGGTGTTGATGTTGAAGACATCGACGTAGGGCTGGAACTTGTTGACCGTCCGCGGCGCCATGCTGGAGTCGCCCTGGATGGTCTTGATCAGGCTCGGGTCGGCGTTGGCCACCAGGCTGATCGCGTTCTTGTCGTCACCGGCGCCACCGATCAGGCGCTGGGTCAGCTGTGGCTGCGCGACGTTGAGCTCGAAGTTCCAGCCGTCCACGTACTGGTGGCGCAGCGGGTCCGACTTCGGGTCCCAGTTCGGGTTCTTGACCAGGGTCAGCGACTTGTCCGGCTGGTAGTCCTTGATCATGTAAGGACCGATGGAGACCGGGTGGTTGTTGTACTTCTGGCCGTCGTCCTTGGACTTCTCGATGGCCGTGATGTTCGGCATCGCGACGGCGTACGGCGCGTCGTTGTGGACGGCCGTGAAGTGCATCGTGATGGTCTTGGCGTCCGGCGTGCTGATCACGCTGTCCGGCAGGTCCTGACCGTTCTGCGGACCCTGGTAGACCTTGCGGTAGTCCTGGCCGGAGAGCCAGGTCTGGATGTAGGTCGGACCGTTGGTCTGGTAGTCCTGGTACAGCGTCTCGATCGCGTACTTGATGTCCTTGGACGTGATCGGGGTGCCGTCCTGGAACTTCAGGTTGTCCTTGAGGGTCCAGGTCCAGGTCTTGCCACCGTCGGTGGTCTTGCCCGGGTCGGTCGCCATGTCACCGACCAGGATGGTCTTGCCGGTGGCCGGGTCGGTCTTGTACGCGGTCAGCTGGCGGCTGTAGAGCATGCCGAGCGCCTGGTACTGGTTGACGTACTGCTGGCGCGGGTCCAGGTAGTCGAAGCCCGAGGCCTCCAGGTCGTGCGCGGTGCCGCCCTGCTTGGCGCCGGCGACGTCCTTGGCCGGACCCGTCGAGTCGGCGATGTCGGTGGCGATGCCGAAGTTCTGCACCGACGACTTGGCGCTGCTGTTGGCGCCGCCGCTGCTGCTGCTGCCGCCCCCACCGCAAGCCGTCAGCGTGAGCGCGCTGACCGCCACGAGCGCCGGCACAAGTGCTGCCTTGCGAAGTCTCATTGGTTCCTACCTGTCACTGGTCATGTTGGGTCTGGCCAGCGCGGACCGGCGGGGCGACGTTGCCCCGGGGTGGGCCGGTGCTGGGGGTGCAAGAAGGTGAAACAGGGTGGTGCAAGGTACTGCGGTGGGGGTGGTGCGGTTAGCGGATGGTCTTCGGGTCGAGTGCGTCCCGGACCGCATCCCCGAACTGGTTGAACGCGATGGTGAAGATCATCAGCGACAGACCGGGGAAGAGCAGGTAGGTGAGGTCGTTCTGGTAGTTGTTCACCGCGTCCTGGAACATCAGGCCCCAGTCGGGGGTGGGCTCGACCATGCCGACACCAAGGAAGGAGAGGCCGGCCTCGGCGGTGACCATCGCGGGGAGCATCAGCGTGACCTGGACCAGGATCGTGGTCGCCAGGTTCGGCATGAGCTCCTTGAAGATGATGCGCCAGGAGGAGGCACCGGAGATCTTGGCGGCCTCGATGTACTCGCGCTCACGCAGGCTCAGCGAGATGCCGCGGAGCAGGCGGGAGGTGGCCATCCAGCCGAGGAACGACTGCACCAGCACGATCGCGATCACGCGGATGTAGACCGGGGTCTCGCGGTTGAGCGGGACGAACCAGATCAGCACGATCGGCGTGAAGGCGATGTAGAAGAGCTGGGTCGGCAGACCGAGCAGCAGGTCGGTGACGCGGCCCACCAGGTAGTCGAACTTGCCGCCCATGTAGCCCTGGGCGACGCCGAGCACGATGCCGACGAAGCTGGACAGGATCGTGATCAGCAGGCCGATGCCGAGCGAGGTCCGGATGCCGTAGATCAGCTTGGCGAAGATGTCGTAGCCCGTGGTCGGCGTGATGCCGAACCAATGGGTCGCGTTGATCCCGCCGTTCGCGCCGACCGGCACGCCGTTGTCGTCGACCAGGCTCATGTCGCGCAGGCCGTACGGGATGTACGGCGACTGCCCGTAGAGCTTGGTGATCACCGGCGCGAGAAGCGCGACCAGGATGTAGCCGATCACGATCACGGCGCAGAGCACACCGATGCGGTTGCGCTTGAAGCGGCTCCAGGCAATCTGGCCCGGGGTGCGCCCGAGAAGCTCGGCCGGCTTGTTGCCGGTCGCTTCCGTCGCGGACGCGACGAGGACCGGATCGGTCTCGGTCGTGTCCTCAGTTGGCGTCGTCATGGTGCGAAAGCTCCCGCCGGTGTGGTCTGTGCAGCAGCAACAAGGAAGAAGTGGGTCGAACGGACTCTCGCAACTCGTTTATCGAACGTCAAGCGTTTCTCTCTGGCTGGACGGTGGGTTTTGGCATCGTTCTGGAATGTCCACCAGGTTGTAGCTTTCAGATACTTGACAGCCTCATAGCGAGACGTGATAAATCGGACATAAAGGTGCATAAGGAGTTCATAAGTTCGTAACGAGGGCTTAGTGACACCGGTATCTGAACGCGACCTTCCGGCCTCGGTGCAGTCAACGCGCGTAGACAAGCCTGTCCGTTTTGTCCGTCGATGGGGGGATTACTCGTCGGTTTTCGGCGTCCGACTATCGGACGGATTTGGCGGGATGCCGCCTTTGGCGACTATTTGCCACTCATTTCGGAGCCCTCTGGAAACCGTCGGGAGTGTGGCTGCCCACGCCGGCTGTCAGTTACACGCCACTGGCGGGATGTCGCCGGGAAACACGCGGGAGCCCCGGGACAGGATCTGTTCCGGGGCTCCCGCGAGGGAATTTGACATGCTCACATGCGGAACTTGAAAGTGCGCTCGATATCGCTGTTCTTGTCATAGACCGAGGCGATTGCGTCGGCCACGTCCTGCGTCCCGATCGGGCCGTAACTGCCATCGGGCTTGCGGAACTTCAGCTTGTCGAAGGTGCTGCCGACAGCCGCGCCGAGCTGGTCCAGGTCCCACTTCGGGCCGATATTCCCGGAGGCGTCCGGTGCCAGGGTCAGCGCCTTGGCCGCAATCGACTTCGTGAAGTAGAACCTGTGGGTGCCGGCGATGATCGTCACCCGCCCGCTCACGATGGCCTTGCCGAGCCCGTCGGCCGCCTGCTGGAGCGCCGCGGTCGAGACCTTCGGCTGGGCGGCCGTCACCGCGAGCGTGATCGGGGGGTCGGTCTTGCCGTTCGCCCGGTCCTGGTAGCTCTGCGCGACCTGGTCGACGGCCGAGCTGCCGTCCACCGCCTGCCCGGCCTGACCCGGCCCCACGGTCGGGTCGCCGGAGTCGCTGAACTGGACGTAACCCTCCTTCAGTCCCTGCGCCGAGCTCGCCGCCAGGCCGTCCAGCGCCGCCTTCAGCTTGGCCCGGTCGATCCGGAACGCCGGCGGCACCGTCTTCTTGTCGCCGGTCAGCGAGCCGATCACGACGGTCGGGTTGTAGCTGTGCTTGGTCAGCCCGTCCACGGTGGCCGTGGTGTCGAAGCTGAGGCCGGCCGTGGCCGGATCCAGCGTGACCGGCTGGCCGCCGAGCTTGAGCTGTATCGGCGCCTGGCCGATCTTGCCGACCGTGCTGTCGAGCTGGTGGATCGCCTGGTCCCGGCTGTCGCCACCGATGTCGGTGCCCAGCACGGTGGTGCCGCGCGGGACGTCCGCCTGGTTGAGCATCAGACCGGTGCCGTAGGCCGCGGCGCCCAGGAAGAGCGCGCCGCCGACCGCGGTGACGGCCAGCTTGCGCACCTTGGAGCGGGGCTTCGGCTTCGCCGCGGCGGGCTTGGCGGGCGCCGGCTCGGCGGGGGCCGGCGCGGTGGCCGGGGAGTCGGCTGCGGCGCCGGCCTGCGGCTGCTCGGCGTGCTCGGGCGCCTCGAAGCCACGGGAGCCGGGGGGCGGCGGTCCGGCGGGTCCGGTCGGCCGGGCGGCCGGCGCGGTCGCGGTGGCGCCGCGCGGGGCGCCGTAGTGGCCGGCCACCGGCAGTCCCGGTATGGCCTCCTCGTGCGGGAGGTCGCCGGAGATCGGCTCGAAGCCGCCGATCTGGGTGTCCTCGGGCTCCCCGGCCGGCGGGGTCTGGCCGGGCGGGAAGGGATTGATCGGCTGCTGCGGCCGGGCGAACCGGCCGGGCGCGCCCGGGGTGCCGGTCGGGCGCTGGGCGGTCGGCGTGGCGCCGGCCGCGGCGGCGTTGCCGGCCGATGCGGCGTCCTGGGGGTATCCCGGACCAGCCGCCGGGGGAGCGGCCATCGGCCCGCGCTCGGCCTGCGGGTAGCCCTGGCCGGCCTGCGGGTTCCCGGCGCCGTCCGGGCCGCCGCCGAAGGGCGCGGCGTTCGCCTCGGGGCGGTTGCCGTACGGGCTCTCGCCGTAGGGCGACTCGGCGTACGGGCTTTCGGTGTACGGGCGCTCGGCGTACGGGCTCGGGGCGCCGCCGTACGGGCTGTTCGCGCCGCCGAAGCCGTTGTTCGGCTGCTGCTGCTGCTGCTGCGGGTGCTGGTACTGCTGTTGCTGCGGCGGCTGCTGGTACTGCTGCGCGCCGCCCGGCTGCGGGGGCCGGCCGCCGGTCGCGTACGGGTCGGCCGGGTAACCCGCCGGCGGCGCGCCGAACGGCGCGGCCTGGGCGGGCGGTTCGGTCTCGCCGCGGGCCGGCGCGAACGGCGACGCCGCGGCGCCGGCGGGTCGGGGCAGCGGGGTCTGCTGGGTGGCCTCCGCGGAGAAGGCCGGCGCGGCCGCTGCCCGGCGGGCGGCCTGCGGGGCGGTGCCCGCACCCGCAGCCGCACCGGTGTTCGCCGGCGCGGGTGTGGGCGCGGCAGCCGGAGCCGGTGCCGACTGGCCCCGCTGCCGGGGCCGGAACCACTCGCCGGTGGACTCGGACTCGGAGCTCTCCGGTGCGCTCGGCGCCTGCCACTCCTTCGGCAGGTCCGGCGGCGCGGCCGTGCGACCGCCTGCGTCCATCACGCCGAGCACCGGGGAGGAGGAGGACGACGCCGGTGACCGGTGCCGCGGCCCGGTCGGCGCGGCCGGCGGCTCGGGCTGCGCCTCCTCCGCCTTGACGGGGCTGCGCATCACCACCGGCGGGATCGGCCGTGAACCGGGGATGTTGATCGAGATCCGGGTGGTCAACGTGGTCTCGGTCTTCGGCACCTCGGGCTCGGCGGGTTGCTCCGCCGCCGGCCCCGGTGCTCCGAACGGATCGCCGCCCGGCGCAGGCGCGCCGAAGCTGCCCAGGCCCGGGATGCCGTACGGCGGAGTGCCCGACGGGTAGGCGTCGGGGCTCTCGCCCGGCCTCCGGCCGGGGTTCGCACCACGGCGGGGCGGCGGGTAGGCGCTGTCAGATTCGCGGCTGCTCAATGCTGCTCTGCTCCGGGTTCGCGGCCGGACGGCTCGTCCGACGATGCTGCGGCACCACCATACTGGGAACGCCTGGGTGGCGAACTGCTTCCCTTAGAAGCCGATACGTCCGGTTCCTCACGGTCGAGCCTACGGGTCAACTGCATTGACTGCCCGTCGTACCAGGGCTGTCGTACGGGCCGTCAGTCCCGTTGGCGCGGGATGCCGAAGGCGAACGGCGAACGGGTCGGCAGTGTGGCGCAGCTCACCCCGAGCAGCGCGCCGCCGAGCAGGAAGGCATAGGCGTCCACTCCGGCGGAGAGCACGAAGTCGCCCTCCGGGCGCGGGGCCATCAGGACCAGCACCACCAGGAACCAGCCGATCATCGGCACGCCGGCGCCGAGCTTGGTTCCGGTCAGCCGCAGGCCGCCGTAGAAGACCGCGCCGGTGGCCGCCAGCGAGAGCAGCAGTCCTACCGGGCTCCACAGGGCCTGCACAAAACAACCGCAGAGCGATACCAGCGCGCCCAGCACGAAGAGCACCGGGTACCAGAGCGCCCGGGTGCGCTGGGCGGGCAGTGGCTCGGCCAGCCGCTGCGACTGGGTTCCGAGCAGCGCGTGCAGCGGATTGGGCATCAGGCCTCGATTCCGGCGAACAGGTCGGTCTCGGGGCGGCCGGGACCGGCCTCGCCGCGGACCAGCTGATAGAACTCGTCGGCCACCAGGGGCTGCCAGAGGTTGTTGCTGAGCGCGAAGAAGGCGCCGTCCACGCTGATCTGGGTGGCGTGCGCGCGCAGCGCGGCGGCCTTGCGGCCGGCGTACTCCGTGCCGTCGAGCACGGTGGTCACCAGCTCCTCGTCCACCACGCCGGGTACGTCCTGCGGGGCCGCGGCGGCCGGGAACCGCTCGGCGGCGGCGCGCAGGCCGGCCAGCAGCACCGGGCGGGGCATCCGGTTCCAGTAGACCTTGACGATCTGCCAGGCCGGGCCGAGCTCGGGGCGGTACGCCGGGTCGGCGGCCAGCTCGCAGGCGCGCATCGCGACCCGGTGCGCCTGGATGTGGTCCGGGTGGCCGTAGCCGCCGTTCTCGTCGTACGTGACCAGCACCTGCGGCCGCACCTCGCGGACCACCTCGACCAGGTGGCCGGCCGCCTCGTCGAGGTCGGCCTGCCAGAAGCAGTCGGGACGCTCGTTCTCGGGCACGCCCATCATCCCGGAGTCCCGGTACCGGCCGGCGCCGCCCAGGAACCGGAAGTCGGTCACGCCGACCTCCCGCATCGCCGCGCTCAGCTCGCCGATCCGGAAGTCGCCCAGGGCGTCCTCGCGATCCGCCGTCAGATGGGCGAGCTCGGCCGGGATCACCTCGCCGCCCTCGCCGAGCGTGCAGGTCACCAGCGTGACCCCGGCGCCCTCGGCGGCGTAGCGCGCCAGCGTGGCGCCGTTGCCGATCGACTCGTCGTCGGGGTGGGCGTGCACCAGCAGCAGGCGGCGGCCCGCGCTGTCCGCGCGGTCCGGGGCGGCAGAAGTCATGGGCGAAAGCCTAACCACCCCGGCGATCGGGCCGCCCGGGGCGCTACAGCTTCAGCTCGTTGATCATGCCGGCGAGGTTGCTCGTCACCTGCTGGATCGACGGCGCGATCGAACTGGACGCGAGGTAGAAGCCCAGCAGGCCGCAGATGATCGCGTGCGCCAGCTTGAGGCCGGAGCGGCGGATCAGCACCACCACGATGACCAGCATCAGCACGGCCGCGGAGATGGACAAAGGCATGACGGCTCACACCCCTTCTCGTTCGAGAAGCGAACCGGACACCGGGCGTCCGGATCACAGAACAAAGGAATACCCGATCAGTGCACGGAGCATTACTTTCCGTGCGCCGGCGGTATGTCGCGGCACCGGCGTGTCAGGGGGCGCAAGGCCCGGTCGGACGGGGTGCGGGGGCCTCGCGCGACGCCTTTTCGGCCCTGCGCCAAATGAGTGATCAAGCGCTGGGGAACGCCGTAGGGTGCGGTGCCATGACCACTGAAAGCGCCGCCGACACGTTCCCGCGGCAGTACGCGCGCACCCTGCGCTACACCGTCGGCCAGCCCCGCTCCTACGCCGTGGCACCCGACGGCTCGCGGATCACCTTCCTGCGCTCCGCCTCCGGCGCCGACCGCGCCAACCTGCTCTGGACGCTCGACCCGGCCACCGGCGAGGAGCGGATCGCCGCCGACCCGGCGGCGCTGCTCGACGGCGGCGCCGAGGACCTCTCGCCGGCCGAGCTGGCCCGCCGCGAGCGCAGCCGGGAGGGCTCGGCCGGCATCGTCGGCTACGCCTTGGACGGCGCCGGCGCGCTCGCCGTCTTCGCGCTCTCCGGCCGGCTCTTCGCGGCCGACCTGGCCGCCGGCACCGCCCGCGAGCTGCCCGCCGCCGGCCCGCTGCTGGACCCGCGCCCCTCCCCGGACGGCCGCTGGACCGCCTACCCGACCACGGCCGGCGCGCTGCGGGTGATCGCCACCGACGGCACCGGCGACCGCGCGCTGGCCGAGCCCGAGAGCGCCGGGGTGACCTGGGGTCAGGCCGAGTTCATCGCGATGGAGGAGATGGGCCGCGACCGCGGCTACTGGTGGTCCCCCGACAGCGACCGGCTGCTGGTCGCCCGCGCCGACGACGCGCCCGTGCAGCGCTGGTGGATCGCCGACCCGGCCAACCCGGCCCGGCTGCCCGCCGAGGTCGGCTACCCCGCCGCCGGCACACCCAACGCGCTCGTGACGCTCTGGCTGCTCGGCCTGGACGGCTCGCGCACCGAGGTCCTGTGGGACCAGGCGGCCTTCCCGTACCTGGCCCGGGTGCACTGGTCGGCGGCCGGCGCGCCGCTGCTGCTCGTGCAGGCCCGCGACCAGCGCTCGCAGCTGCTGCTCACGGTGGACACGGCGACCGGCGCCACCACCACGCTGCTCGCCGAGCAGGACGATGCCTGGCTGGAGCTCTTCTCCGGTGCGCCCGCCTGGACGCCCGCCGGCGAGCTGGTCCGGATCGGCGACGAGCCCGGCCACCGCGCGCTCTTCGTGGGCGAGCGCAAGCTCACCGACGACACGCTGCACCTGCGCTCGGTGCTCTCGGTCGGCGAGCGGGACGTCCTCTGCACGGCGAGCGCCGGCGAGGGCGCCGAGGACCAGACGCCCGGCCTGACCGGCCTCTACCTGGTGCCGCTGGACGGCTCGGCGCCGCAGCTGCTGCGCCGCGGCGCGGCGCTGGACGCGGTGCGCGGCGGCGACGTGATGGTGCTCTCCGGCTCGGCGCTGGACCACCCGGGCCGGCGGGCCGAGGTGCTGGTCGGCGGCGAGCAGCGCGCGGTCGTCGCCTCCTACGCCGAGGCCCCGGTGCTGACGGCCCGTCCGCAGTTCCGGCTGGCCGGCGCCCGCCGGATCCCGTCCGCCGTCGTGCTGCCGACCGGCTACGACCGCGAGCGGGACGGCCTGCTGCCGGTGCTGATGGACCCGTACGGCGGGCCGCACGGGCAGATGGTGGTGCAGGCGCACAACGCCTTCCTCTCCTCGCAGTGGTTCGCCGACCAGGGCTTCGCGGTCGTCGTCGCGGACGGGCGCGGCACGCCGGGCCGCAGCCCGCAGTGGGAGAAGTCGATCGCGCACGACCTGGCCACCGTCACGCTGGACGACCAGGTCGAGGCGCTGCACGCGCTGGCCGAGGAGTTCCCGCTGGACCTCGGGCGGGTCGCGATCCGCGGCTGGTCCTACGGCGGCTACCTCTCCGCGCTCGCCGTGCTGCGCCGCCCGGACGTCTTCCACGCGGCCGTGGCCGGCGCCCCGGTGACGGACTGGCAGCTCTACGACACGCACTACACCGAGCGCTACCTGGGCCACCCGGCCGAGCGGCCCGAGGTGTACCGGGCGAACTCGCTGATCGAGGACGCGCCCAAGCTGGAGCGGCCGCTGATGATCATTCACGGGCTGGCCGACGACAACGTGGTGGCCGCGCACACGCTGCGGCTCTCCTCGGCGCTGCTCGCCGCCGGCCGCCCGCACACCGTGCTGCCGCTCTCCGGCGTCACCCACATGACGCCGCAGGAGCAGGTCGCGGAGAACCTGCTGCTGCTCCAGGTCGCCTTCCTGAAGGAGAAGCTGGGCTTCTGACCTGCGGCTGCGTCGTCTCCTCGGCATGACAGATGTCATGCCGAGGAGACGACTGCGCACACTGCCGGGCCCGACCCAGTCCGCGGGAAGCTCTCCTTGTCAGCACGGCAGCGGAGAGGACAGGGACGATGGGCAACGAGGTCGCGGCCTTCAGGCAGGTGAGCAAGAGCTACGGCCAGGTCAGGGCGGTGAACGGACTGGACCTGGTGCTGCACCCCGGCGAGACGGTGGCCCTGCTCGGGCCGAACGGCGCCGGCAAGTCCAGCAGCCTGGACCTCCTGCTGGGTCTGCGCGAGCCCGACGAGGGCAGCGTGACGCTCTTCGGCGGCCGCCCGCGCGCCGCGATCGAGGCCGGCCGGGTGGGCGCGATGCTGCAGAGCGGCGGGCTGATGACCGACGTCAAGGTCGCCGAGCTGGTCCAGCTGGCCTGCGACGTGCACCCGCGCGGCCACCGCCTGGCCGAGGTGCTGCGCGACGCCGGCATCGAGGAGATCGCGGAGCGCCGGGTGGACAAGCTCTCCGGCGGCCAGGAGCAGCGGGTCCGGTTCGCGCTCGCCATCGCCGGCGCGAACGACCTGATCGTGCTCGACGAGCCGACCACCGGCATGGACGTCTCGGTCCGTCAGCAGTTCTGGGCCTCGATGCGCCGCCAGGCGGACGCCGGGCGCACCGTGCTGTTTGCCACCCACTACCTGGAGGAGGCCGACTCGATCGCCGACCGGGTGCTGGTGCTGCACCGCGGCCGGCTGATCGCCGACGGCTCCTCGGCCGAGATCAAGGCCAAGGCCGGCGCCCGCCGGATCAGCTTCGAGCTGCACGCGGCGGACGGCCCGGTCGAGGAGGGCGTGCTGCGCGCGCTGCCGGGCGTGGCGGCGCTGGAGATCAGCGGCCGGCCCGACGAGGTGCGCACCGTGCGGATCCGCACCACCGACGCGGACCTCACAGCGGCCCACCTGTACCGGGCGGGCTGCTACCCGCGCGGTCTGGAGGTCACCAGCCTGGGCCTGGAGCAGGCCTTCCTGACCATCACCGGCGAGGCGGAGGCCGAAGCCGCCGAGTTTGCTGCGGAGAGTGCGCGATGAAGACCCTGATCAAGCTGGAGATCCGGCGCACCCTGCGCAACCGCCGGTACCTGTTCTTCACGATCCTCTACCCGGCGCTGATGTACTTCTTCTTCATCAGTGCGTACAGCAACGGCAACGTGGCCGGCGGGGTCAGCGCCAAGTCGTACTTCATGGTCTCGATGGCCACCTTCGGCGCGGTCGGCTCGGTGCTGACCGGCAACGCGCAGCGGATCTCGCTGGAGCGCAAGACCGGCTGGGTGCGCCAGCTGCGGCTGACCGCGCTGCCCGGCCGGGCGTATGCGACCGCGAAGATCAGCGCCTGCGCGGTCACCACGCTGCCGGCGATCCTGGTGGTCTTCGTGCTCGGTGCGATCGAGGGCGTGCGGCTCGGCGCCGGCCAGTGGCTCGGGCTGGTCGCGGTCCTCTGGCTGGGCAGCTTCGTCTTCGCGGCGCTCGGGGTGGCGCTCGGCTACGCGGCCGAGCCGAACGCGGTGCAGCCGATCGTGATGATCGTCTACATGCTGATGTCGGCCTTCGGCGGCACCTGGTACCCGGTCACCGGCACGCTGAAGAACCTCGCCCGGTTCAACCCGGTGTACCAGTACAACCAGCTGGCGGCCTTCGTCCACCCGGGCACCGCGTTCAGCGTGACCGCGGTGGCCGTCCTGGGCGGCTTCCTGGTGGCCTTCGTGGCCGCCGCGGGCTTCCTGTACCAGCGGGACACCAAGCAGGCATGATGGCAGCCATGCCCAACGCGCCCCAGGACCACCGCCCCGCCGACCCGGGAGCGGGGGCTCTGGGGCGCCGGTCCGTCCTCAACATCCCGGGCGCGCCGGTGGAGAACCGCCGGCAGCTGATGGTCAAGCTCTGCTGGATGCTGCTGTGGATGGTCTACCTGGTCTACCCGATCAGGGATCTGGCGGACGGCGGGTACTCCACGCTGACCGTCGTGCTCGGCAGCCTGGCCCTGGCCGCGTTCCTGGCCTGCTACTTCACCCTGGTGGTCTTCCGCTCGATGACCGGCGCCTGGTGGCGGTACAGCTACCTGACGCTGGCCGTGATGCTGGTACTCGCCCTGGCCACCAGCTTCGGGATCAGCAACAACTGGCTCGGCCTCTTCACCTACCTCTCGGTGGCGTCCGGCGCGGTGCTGCCGATCCGGTACGGCCTCTGGTCGGTCGGCGGCGTCACCGCACTGCTCACCGCAGTCGCGCTGGCCACCCACGCGCCCAGCGGCGCGCTCGGCGCACTCGTCCTCCCGACCTTCCTCAGCGGCGCCGCGATGTCCGGTCTGCAGCGCCTGATCGCCCTGGTGCACGAGCTGCGCCAGGCCCGTGAGACCGCCGCCCAGCTGGCCGCCGCCGAGGAGCGGCTGCGGATGGCCCGCGACCTGCACGACCTGCTCGGCCACTCGCTCTCGCTGATCACGCTGAAGAGCGAGCTGGCCGGCCGCTTCCTGACCGCCGACAAGACCGAGGCCGCGCACGCCCAGGTGACCGACATCGAGCAGGTCGCCCGGCAGTCGCTGATCGACGTCCGGGCGGCCGTCAGCGGCTACCGCAAGCCCAGCCTGAAGGTCGAGCTGGCCGCCGCCCGCAGCGCGCTGGCCACCGCCGGGATCACCGTGGAGGCCCCGGCCGGGCTGGCCGACGAGCGCCCCGGTCTCGCCGCCCCGGAGGCCGAGGCGCTCGCCTGGGTGCTGCGCGAGGCGGCCACCAACATCGTCCGGCACGCGGCCGGCGCGACGCACTGCACGGTCGCGATGGACGAGAGCTGGGACGGCGAGGGAGCCCGGTTCGCCGTGCTGGAGATCTGCGACAACGGCCGCGGCGCCGGCAAGTCGGCGCCCGGCAACGGCCTCTCCGGCCTGGACGAGCGCCTCGCGCTGGTCGGGGGCCGGCTGGAGACCTCGCCGGGCCGCGGCGGCCGGGGCTTCCGGCTGCGCGCGCTGGTGCCGCTGGGGGCCAGGGTCGGCAGCGGGGCGGTCAGCGAGCGGGCACTATCGTCGGGCGCATGACTGCTGATCAGAAGCCCGGCGGAATCCGCGTCCTGCTCGCCGAGGAGAGGTGGACACATGCCTATCATGCTGTGACCAGCGGAAACGGTCAGTCGGAGCACCATTTTGCAAGGCAGCGACACCTACATATGCACCCTGTGCGGCGAGCCTGAGAGCCAGAGCATTGATCTCTACCGCCGTAAGTCCATGCTGGTGCGCGGACACCGGTAGGAACTGAGCAAGCCCGCTCTCGCGTTCGTCCGTTCCGCTCCGCGAAACGGACGCTGCCGCCTGCCTGGCTGAGGTTCGATTTTCCGTTCCCGTTTCATTGGGAAGCCTGGGTGGTTCCCCGTTGGTGGAACGGGACCGGGGTCGCGAGCTCGTGGAAGCGGGCGTAGGCGGTCAGCTTCGAGCACAGCGTCTGGCTGCTTTCGGTGGCGCGGTCGAGTTCGACGAACGCCCGCAGGTGGTCGCGGCCGCCGTCGGCGGTTCGTACGGTGTAGCGCATCAGGGCATCGGCCCGCAGCGAGTCGTGTCCACGTCCGGACAGTTTGTGGCTGACCTCGGGCTCCCAGTCGAGCGGGCCGTACTCGTCGCCGTGGCGTCGGGCGTCGCGTACGAATGTCAGGTGGGCGCGGACCACGTCCTCGGCGTGGTCGGCGTTGAGCAGCGCGCGGTTCTCGTCCAGCTTGGGCGGCAGGCTGTGCCGGTGTGCGACCTCCTTGAACTCGCCCGCGATCTGGCGGCCGGCATCGGTGAGGAACCAGGTGTGGAGCTTGCCGGGGAAGTAGCGGGTCACGTGGTTTGCCAGGCCTCGCTCACGCAACTGCTGAAGGCGCTTGTTCGGTGTGCTCGCGCTCTTGAACGGGCCGAGCAGCTCGTGCAGCTGTGGCGTGGTCACCAACTGGTGCTGGTAGAGCGTGGCCAGGGCCCGCCGGTCGAAGCTGTCCCCCAATCGGCGCTGAGGGCGCCTTGTGGCTGCTGCCGCCGTGATGGTCATCGTCGGCGCCTCCCTTGTGCGCCGCGCGCCCGTGTGGGCGGTTGGCTGAGACAACCCCGTGCACCTTGCTGCATACCTTGCCGGCGAGCCGTCCCCCGGCAACGATTCAGTGACCACCTCGTGCACCTTGCTGCATACCTTGCCGGCGAGCTGGCACCTGGCAACGATTCAGTGACCACCTCGTGCACCTTGCTGCATACCTTGCCGGCGAGCTGGCACCTGGCAACGATTCAGTAAGGCTGCAGGTCAAGGTGGGCAGGGCGATACCTTGCCGACCGTCTTCGATGCGACCTGCAAGACATCCGCGAGTAGTGGAGGTTGAGCCGCTACTTGTGCTGCTCGCCGACGGTCTTCGGTTCGGCTCGTACGTCGTTCGGGGTCCGGAGCGCCGGGCGCTCGCCCCGCCCGAGATCGTTCTCGGCTCGGCCTCGACGATGCCGTCCGCGGCCCGGATACCGGCGAGATCCCTTGATCGACAGCGTCGCCACCGCCGCGGCGGCGCTTCGCCTGTCCGTCAGCCGCAAGCCAGCGCGCAGCATCGTCTTCGACGACAGTGGCCCTCGCGGTTGGGGCGACGACCTGTTGCCGGCTGCACCCGGGCAAGCCTCACGTACTGCCGCGTGGTCATGAGCCGTACTGCCGCGCGGTCATGAGCCGCCGAGCAGCCCGTCGTCTACGGGCTTCGGCCACACGGCGAGAGGCGAGCGTAGGAGGCGGTGTAGGAGGGGGCTTGGACGGCTGCGCAGTACGCGCCACGGGCCTCCGACGCGATTTGAGTTCCAGCAGGTCAGAGTAGGTTTTTGGTGGGCCTGAAATTACGACAACCCCCTCGGTTCGCCCT
This sequence comes from Kitasatospora sp. NEAU-69, assembly GCF_057158765.1. Classification (NCBI taxonomy): domain Bacteria; kingdom Bacillati; phylum Actinomycetota; class Actinomycetes; order Kitasatosporales; family Streptomycetaceae; genus Kitasatospora; species Kitasatospora sp. NEAU-69. Next base: position 2,991 of record NZ_JBWXUE010000053.1, on the reverse strand, counting down.
TCTGCCGTTTGGTGGTCGGTGTGGTTGGTGTTGTGTGGCTGGTGTGGTGTGCAGGGCAGGCGGAACGCACGAGGTGGGGCTTCCGGGTTGGGTTGTCAGCCGGGGCGCGGCGGCACGTTCCAGCCGGGGCGTCAGGCCCCGCAGGACGGCCCCCACGGCAACCTCCTGGCGCCCCATGGAGCGGCCCACCTGGCGGGGCGGCGCCGGACCGTTCACCGGGTGCTGCACCTACGCCTCGCTGCCGGTGCTCACCCCCAGTCGCGAAATGCGCGGCTCGATTTCTATTGATCAAGAACCCGAAGAGGAGACATCTATGACTCCTGTTGGCCGACCCCCGAAGCCAGCTGAACAGAAACGACGTCTCGGCAACCCCGGCAAGCGCGCACTGCCCGAGCCGGCAACTGTCGCCGCATCGCTCGCGCTGGTGGACGAGCCACCGGCCGGTCTGGGCGCAGCCGGTAGCGCGCTGTGGGAGGCCGTTACGGCGGCCGCTAAGGCTTGGCTCGCGCCATCGGACCATCCAACGCTCCTGTGGCTGTGCGAGATGGCCGACCGGCGCGCCGACTTCATGACGAGTCTCGCCGAGCACGGCCCGCTGATCGAGCGGGCTGGGGATGGGCACCTGGTGGCGAACCCGGTGGGCGCCATGCTGGCCACGACCGAGAAGTAGATGGTCCACATAGCCGCGTCGCTCGGCCTCACTCCCGCCGACCGGTCCCGCTTGGGCGTGGCTGAGGTGAAGGCGAAGAACGCGTTCGAAGAGATGCTGGCACGCCGACAGCACCGCGAGTGATCAAAACAGCCCCGTACCGTCTCCCCCCATCGCCGGGGGTTGCTGGTGCGGGGCCGTTTGCTGCGCACAGGGCTCTGTGGGTGCCGCTCAGAGCTGCTGGACGTACACGTGCAGGCTGTACGGCCCGCCGACTTCTGCCGCGTTCAGGTGGCCCGCCACGGCCTGTCCACCGTCCAGGCCGCATGTCACACCTGCGTTCCGCGTAATTCGGCTGGTCTAGAGGGTCCGATGTGGTGAAGTGCCTGGTCAGCTGGTCCGGTGATGCCACACGGCCTGGAGCTTCCTAGAGAAACGCATCCGATCTGAGAGTCATTGACTGCATGGCTCAGGCGTGTATGGTCTAGAGCGATGTATGTGAAGACGACGAGTCGGAAGACCAAGAGCGGTACTGTCCGCTACCTGCACCTGGCCCACAACACCTGGGACGCAGCGGCCGGGCGGTCGGTGCCGAAGCTGCTGTACGGCTTCGGCCGTGAGGATCAGCTGGACACCGACGCGGTGCGCCGCCTGGTCGGCTCGCTGTCCAAGCTCCTCGATCCGGCTGCCGCGCTGGCGGCCACCGCCGAGGCGAACACGGAGCTGGACTTCGTCGAGTCCCGTCCCTTCGGCGGCGCGTATCTCCTGGACCAGCTGTGGCACCGGCTGGAACTCCCGGGCATCGTGGCCGCGTTGGGCACCCGTGGCCGGGGCCGTCCACGCAACGTCAAGGCCACCGAACGTGCCCTGTTCGCGCTGGTCGCCAACCGCGCGCTGGCCCCGTCCTCGAAGCTGGCGGCCGCCGAGTGGGTCAACCACGACGTGCACATCGACAGCCTGGACCGCATCGACGACGACGCCTGCTACCGGGCGATGGACTGGCTTCACCAGATACGCGAGAAGCTGGAACGGCAGGTCTTCGACTCCGCCGCCCACCTGCTCAACCTCGAAGTCGACCTGCTGTTCTTCGACACCACCAGCACCTACTTCGAACTCGAGGACGCCGACCTGCCCGTCGCCCGCGACGAACACGGCGTCCCCCTCCCCGAAACCGGCGACGGCGACGGCGACGGCGACGGCGACGGCGCGAGCATGCGCGGGTTTCGGACCTGGGGGAAGTCGAAGGACTCCCGCGACGACCTGCCGCAGATCGTGATCGGGATGGCGGTGACCCGTGACGGGATCCCGGTGCGGGTGTGGTGCTGGCCGGGCAACACCGGCGACTCCGCGTTGATCCGCCAGGTCAAGGACGAGATGCGGGACTGGACCCTGTCCAAGATCGTGTGGGTCGCCGACCGGGGCTTCGCCTCCGCGGCCAACCGCCGCTACCTCCGCTCCGGCGACCACCACTACATCATCGGCGAGAAACTCCGCTCCAACTCACCCGAGATCAAGGCCGCACTCTCGCGGCAGGGCCGCTACCAGGACATCGCGCACAACATGCGTGTCAAGGAGGTGAAGGTCTCCGAGTCCGAACGCTTCGTGATCTGCCACAACCCCGAAGGCGCCACCCGGGACGCGGCGATCCGCACCCAGCTGATCGCGCAGCTGAGCGAACTGATCGAAGACAGCGACGCCCTGTCGGACTACAAACGCGGCGAACTGCGCGGGAAGATCACCGCCAAACCCGGCCTGAACCGCTACCTGCGGACCACCCCGGCCGGCAAGCTCCGCATCGACGCCACCAAGGCCAAGGCCGAGGCGAACCTCGACGGCAAGTACCTCCTGCGCTGCAGCGACCCGAAACTCTCGGCCGAGGACATCGCGCTGGGCTACAAGCAACTCCTCGAAGTCGAGCGCGGCTGGCGGGACATGAAGCAGATCCTCGACCTCCGCCCGGTCTACCACCGCCTCGAAGAACGCATCCGCGCCCACGTCATCCTGTGCTGGCTCGCCCTGCTGCTGATCCGCATCGCCGAGACCACCACCGGGACGACCTGGCCCACCATCCGCCGCGAACTCGACCGGCTCCACCTGGGCACCTTCACCGGCCCCGCCGGCACCTTCCGCCAGCTCACCGAGCTCACCCGCACCCAGCGCGACCTGCTGGGCAAGCTCGACATCCCCGCACCCAAGAAGATCGTCGAACTCACCCCCGAAACCCGCTGACCAGCCACAACCCCCACGCCTAGAGACACGCCCCCACGGCGTATCCAGCCGCATTTCCCCAGGCCACAGCACGAATCAATGCTCTAGGCGCCGCGAATTATGCGGAACGCAGG
>NZ_JBWXUE010000052.1:35666-44677 GCF_057158765.1 Kitasatospora sp. NEAU-69 | reverse complement strand
TCGACCGGACCCAGTGCCGTGTAGCACGCGATACGGGTAGCGTGTGTTGCGTGACGGAGGACACGCGGCAGCAGACGGAACAGGCACTTCGAGGCCGGGCTCGACACGGGGACGAGATCGAGGCCGAGCGGGACCCGCTGATCCTCCCGGCCGGGGTGGCGCAGGCCGACTGGGCCTCCCGTACCGACACCGACCGCATCCTGGCTCTGGTCCAGCAAGGTGTGCGCACACAGGAGATCGCAGGCCTGAGGGCCGCAGATGCCGACGGCGGAGCCGTCAAAGTGAGTCCGGGTCACGCCCGCTGCCGAGAGCTGCCGTTGCCCGACGAGGCTGCGCAGCGACTTGCGGACATCCTGGGTGCGGCCGGTGCGACCGGTCCTGTGTTTCCCGGCGAGCCTCGGCGTCGGCCACGGCCCGACTCCTCCGCTCCGCCCGCTCCGCCGGCCTCCGCCCGCCGTGCACGAGGTCGGCGAAGGGCGGCGCCCGGGCCGGCCGACCGTCATCGAGATGCGCCCTGTCAGCTCCGTCGATCTCCAGGCCCGCGAGATCGATCCTGCCCGCTACCGCATGCCGTAGGCCTGCCCGCCAAGAGGATGCACCGCCGGCCGCTGCACCGGGTGGCCGTCAGCTCGGTGAGCACGTCGCGGACCGAGGGCGGATGTCCGGCCGTCACGCGGACAGGGCGCAGAAGCCGAAGTCATCGTGCTCGTCGGACGGCTGGATGGCACAGACCTGCTCGATGGTGAGCAGGCAGCCGTCGAAGTGGTAGTCGATGACGGCCGGCCAGTGCTCGGTCGGCAAGCAGAAGTTGGTGGCCGGCGCGGGTGCTCACCGAAGGTGGTGCGGTCTTCGTTCAGGGCGTCGTGGAGCAGCAGGACCTGGTTGTGCTGGTCGGTGATCAGCACGCCGCATCCGTGCACGGTCTGCGCCAATCGTCTTCAGGTACTGCTTCGGTGGGATCCACTCAGGCATCAGCTGTCTGCTTGGTTTGCCAGAGCTCCAGCGAGTCGGGGTCGATGTCCGCGATCGCCAGGGCGGGACGTCCGTCCGAGAGACGGTGCGCAAGCCACTGTCCACTTCGAGCCGCGCCGCCAGGGGCCGGCTGGGTTGCGGAAGGAGACTGGTGTGCCGGTTGCGAGGGCGAACGGCGCTGTCACGTCGATGCGCGCGTGTCCCGCGCCCCGCTGGGGAGCACGGGACAGGCCGAGGGGTCGGTCGGTCGGTCAGGGGCCGACGACGGTAAAGAAGTTGTCGACCTCCGCCCACCGGGACCAGCCGACAATGGAGTTGGTGCTGACGTCGAAGGTTGCGCCGGGACGGCTCGCGCAATTCGCCGGGCAGGCCTGCCGGCCGGTCCGGGGGCCGATGTCCGGCACATACGCTGTTGCGGCCCTGAGAAAGCATCGGTTGCCGCCGTGCCTCTGGGGGCATCCGGGTGCAGTGGCCGGGCCGGGCATCAGCGCGGTCGTGGTCCGCTGGCATCGTCGTTGCGGGCGGTGACGGCAGCCACGCCGGCCGCGGCGGGGATCAGGTCGCGGTGAAGAAGCGCCACTTCTGGTTCGCGTCGTTGACGTCGCGGCAGCTCCACTGGTGGATGGCGGCGCCGTCGGCGGTGGACCAGTTCTCGACGTCCATGCACTTGCCGCTGTTGCGGTCGACGAGCTTGAAGTACCCGTTGCCGACGTCGTCGAGGCGCCACTGCTGGCTGGGGCCGTTGTAGCAGTGCCACTGGTGGATGACGGCGCCGTCGGCGTCGGAGGGGCCGTCGACGTCGAGGCACATGTTGCTGTTGAGGTTCACCACGTTCCAGTAGCCGGGCACACCGGAGGGGGTGAACTGCCACCACTGGTTGGCATCGTTGTCGAGGCGGCAGCTCCACTGATGCACGAGGGCGCCCTCGTCCTTGGACCAGTTCTCGACGTCGGCGCACTTGTCGGAGTTCAGGTTGACCAGCTTGGCGTAGCCCGACGGCGGAGCCACAGTGGGTGCCGCGGAGGCCGGTGGCGTGGCAAGTCCGGCCAGGCCGAGGGCTAGGACGAGGGCGGTGACCGTGCGCATGTGTTCTCCCATGCCTTTGCGAGGCATCGACGCGATGTCGAATTCGGGCACGAACCTATCGATCGCCAGCTCCGACTGGAATCACACAAACGGGTGATCCCCGATCCCGGCGGTAGCGCACCACAGCCCGAACGCCTCCGATGCCGACGTCGTGAACGAGATCGTATACCTGTGGCAGAACTACCACTTCGGCCCGCTGAAGATCCCGATGCATCTCAAGCGGTAGCACGACATCGGCATCCTGGCGCGGCCACACTCACCAGGCAGGGGAACCAGATCTCAGGGCTGCGGGCACCGGGCCTCAGTAGTCGGTGATGCCAGTCAGATGGTCGGAGGGTTCTCGGTGGGGTTCCTGGGGCGCTTGTTCGGCTGGTAGCTGGGGCTGTCCGTGACCACCTGGTGGCTGGTGCTGATCAGGGACCGGCCCCGCCCGCTCGCCGGCCCATCCTGCTGCCGGTATCAACCTCGGGGCGTAGGGAAATGGCTATGGGGTAGGTCAGGCCCAGTAGGGCCGGGCCGCCGCTGGGGATTCTTCGGGGACTTCTCGCGGTGCAAGCAGGGAAGCCCCTGGCGGGCCCGAAGGGAGCGAGGTTGCAGATCTGTGCAGCAGGCGAATAGGCGGTGTCTATGGTCTGGTTATCACGCATTTGCGGTGTGGCCAAGCCGCCGGATTTCGCTGTGATACGGGCTCCGCCGAGATTCGGCTGGTCACCCGAGGAGAAGCCGGTGTCTGAGCAGTTCATGAGTGTCAGGCAGACCGCCGAGTATCTGAACATGTCGGTCGCGTGGGTGTATCGCGAGGCGTCTCGGTTGGGCCTCGTTGCCTACAGGTTCGGGAGCGGCCGGAACGCGAAGCTGCAGTTCAAGGTGTCCGAGGTGCAGTCGTGGGTGCGTCAGCAGCGCCTGTCCGGTTTCTGATCACCAACAGCACTGAGGGGTCTGCCGATTCGGGCAGACCCCTCACGCGTTTAAGCGGTCAGAGACAGGTTCAGCACCTGGGCGGCGCGGCTGATGGAGCCGGGCATGAGGTGGCGGTAGGTCTTGAAGGTGATGTCGACGCTTCGGTGGCCCATCCACTCGGCGACGTCGGTGATGGGGATGTTCTGGCTGAGGCAGTTCGAGGCGAAGAAGTGGCGGAAGCTGTAGATGACCATGCCTTCCGGGATGTCGCCGGTGCCGGCCTGCTTGATGCGTTGCCACTGCTTCTCGAGCAGGTAGCTCCGGTAGGGCTTGGTGACGTCGTTGGGGTTGCGGAGCAGGTAGCCGCCGATGGTGCCGTACGTGTCGGCGTACTGCTCGATGGTCTGCCTGACGAGGGCCGGGAGCGGGACGTCGCGGTAGTCGTCGGGCTTGCGGTGCTTCATCGGGCCGTAGGTCCGGGTGGTTTGGTTGACCTGCTCGGTGATCCGGTAGATGTCGTCGGCGACGATGTTGTTGATGTTGACCGCGTAGGCCTCACCGTTGCGCAGGCCGCAGCCGCTCATCAGGTCGGTGATGAGGCGGAAGGTGTCGTCGCCGGCGGTGCGAATGGCCTGGAGCTGCTCGATCGACGGGATGACGGCGCGCTTCGCGTCGTACTGGGGCGGTTTGACGCCGTCGAGTGGGTTCTCGTCGTAGAGGCCGAGGCGGTGGGCGTCGAGGAGGATCGCCTTGAGCTTGTCGAAGGCGTTGGACTGGGTGCCGAGGCCGACGCCGTTGCGTTCCATGGTCTGGATGAAGGCGTCGATGACCTTGTGGTCGAAGGCGGCCATCCGGCGGCTGCGGAAGGCCGGGTAGAGGTGGTTGTCCAGCAGTGAGTCGAGGTGCCGCACCGTGCCCGGGGTGAGGTGGCGCTGGCTGCGCTTCCACTGGGCGACGTAGTCGGCGAACTGCATGGAGCCGTACTTCTGGATCCGCTCTGCCTTCCGCTGGCTCTGCGGAGTGTTCTTCTTCGCCTGGTACATCTCTGCGAGTCGGGCCTTGGCCTTGTCCTGGGTGGTGAACCCGGACTCCTCGACCTGGTTGCCGGCTGCGTTGCGGTAGCGGATCTTGTACTCGTGGGGGCACTTGGACCACCGCGGCATGGGGTGTTCGCACTCCTTGAAGAACGTTCCCATGCCGCGGATGAGGTTCGTGGTGGCCATGGCCGATCGACTCCCGGGTCTGATGCTGACTTTTTGCTGACTCCGGATGGTCGATCAGGTCCACGGCCTTGGTGGAACCGTTGGTTCCGTGGTAGCGCCTGCGGGTGTTTCCGCAGGTCACGTACCCTCAACTGCCGCCTACGGGACCACGTTGACGAAGCTCATCATGCCGTTGTCCTCGTGGGCGGCGATGTGGCAGTGGAACATCCAGGCACCGGGGTAGTCCGTGAAGGCCACTCGGATCACCACGCTGCCGGGCACGCCGTTGACCGCGTGCGGGACCGGGATGGTGTCCTGGCGGTGGGTGTAGGGCTGGGGGGTGCCGTTCACCGAGGTGACCTGGAAGGCGTTGGTGTGCAGGTGGAAGGGGTGGTCCTCGCCGCTCTGGTTGACGATCGTCCACTCCTCGACGGTGCCGAGCTTCGCCGGGGTGTCGAAGACCGAGTGGCTCATCGAGAACTGCTTGCCGTTGATGTAGAAGACGGTGCCGTCGGAGTTCTCGGACAGGTTCAGGGTGCGGCGCTGGGCGATCGGCGCGCTCGACAGGTCGGCCGGCGCGGTCGGGATGGCGCCGGAGACGGGCGGCAGGCGGTGGGCGGGCTTGCCGCTCACCTTGACGGTGGCCAGGGCCACGTCCGGGTAGGAGTCGCCCTGCGGGCCGTTGCTGTAGGCGGTGGTGCGTAGGGTGGCGTGCCCGGGCTTGGCGTCGGCGGTGACCAGCACGTCGTAGCGCTTGCCGGGCGGCAGCAGCAGGGTGTCGGGGGTGGAGACCTGCGCGACCGGGGTGCCGTCCTCGCCGATCACGGTGAAGTGGTAGCCGTCCAGGTGGGGCTGGTAGAAGATGTCGGCGCCGGCGTTGACCAGCCGCCACAGCTGGGTCTCGCCGGGCCGCATCGACAGGACCGGCCGCAGCTGGCCGTTGACCAGCCGCACGGTCGGGTTGTTCGAGTTGATCGACGTGTCGGCGGTGTTCTGGACGATGTGGCCAGAGGGGTCGAGCTGCACGTCCTTCATCACCAGCGTGTGCGTGGTGATCTGACGCAGCGCCGGGGGCAGCAGCGTGCGGTCGTCGCCGACGATCAGCGCGCCGGACAGGCCGGCGAAGATCTGGTTCTCCACGTCGCCCGGCATGAAGCCGGGGTCGGACGGGTCGGACGCGTCGGAGTCGGCCATCGCCGCCATCTCCGGCGAGCCGGGGGCGGGACAGCTGGTCGCCATCGCGTGGCTGTGGTACCAGAACGTGCCGAGCGCGTGGTCGGCGGGAAGGGCCAGGTGGTAGGTGGTCGAGCTGCCCGGGGCCGCGCACAGGAACGGGTCGTCGGACTGGCCCGAGGGCGAGACGTGCAGGCCGTGGAAGTGCAGGTTGCTGGCGACCGGCAGGTGGTTGACCAGGTGGATGGTGACGTTCGAGCCGGGGGCCAGCCGGATGGTCGGGGCGACGAACTGCCCGTTGTAGGCCTCGCCCTGGACCTCGCGGCCGGATATGTCGAACCGCGTCCTGGTCGCGTCCAGGGTGATGGTCAGATCCGGGCGGCCCACGGTGTCGGCGTCGGTCGGATCGTGGAACGGCCGCCCGGGGACCATCCCCTTCTCCTGGGCCGCGGTCGACGGGGGCTGCGGGGTCGCCGGCGGGGACGCCGCGATCGCCTGGCTGCCGAACACGCCGGCGGTCAGCAGTGCCACCACGGCCAGCACGTGGAACGTGCGTCTGGTCCGGCGTATCCGCTGGTGCTGGTCCTGGGTGGTCTCCCCGGTGGTTCTCGGCATCAAATCTCCTCAAGGAAGGGCGAGTTAGGACATCTCGCATGCCGGCAACCCGGGCGCTGCGCCGTGGGGGCCGAGCGGACTCTAAGGGTTTTCAGATAAAAATTAGTTAAGCATTCGGATACCGACAGTTCATCGTGCTCCGGATGTGCGGCCGTGGCACGCCCACCGGGACGGCTGGGATGGCCGGGACGGTCGGGGCCTCCGGGTGGACGGCCGCCTCAGGCGGCGCCTGTGGCTGCGCCTGATGCCTCGCCCGAGTGGAGGCTTTAGGCTGATCATCGGATTGATCAGCGTTCCGGTCGCGTCAACAAGCCGCACAGTTCTTGCTCGGGAGTACGAATGTCCCTCACGACCCGCGTAGCACTGGCCACCTCGACCATGGGGCTGGCCAAGGACGCGGACCTGCCGCTGATGATCGAGGCGTTGCGCGGGCGCGGTGTCGATGCCGTGGCGGTCGCCTGGGAAGCTGATGACTTCGACTGGGCGCAGTGCGCGGCCGTGGTCCTGCGGTCCACCTGGGGCTATGCGCGGCACTGGCCCGAGTACCTGGCATGGGTGGACAAGGTCGCGGCCGTCACCCGGTTCGACAATCCGGCCGCGCTGGTGCGCTGGAACACCGACAAGCGCTACCTGGGGGAGCTCGCCGGCCTCGGCGTCCCGGTCGTGCCGACCCGGTTCGTGGCGCCCGGCGAGAGTGCCGTGCTGCCCGAGCACGGCCAGTTCGTCGTCAAGCCCACCGTCTCGGCCGGCGCGCAGGACAGTGCGCGGTACGCCGAGCGGCAGCACGAGCAGGCCGCCCGGCACATCGCCGCGCTGCACGCCACCGGAGCGACCGCGATGGTGCAGCCGTACCTGTCGCGGATCGACGAGGGCGAGCGGGCGCTGGTCTTCTTCGGCGGCCGGTTCAGCCACGCGATCCGCAAGGGGCCGGTGCTGACCGACATCGGCGTCGTCGACAACGCCCGCACCGCGCACCCGGACCTGGTCGCGCACCGGCCGTCCGCCGCCGAACTGGAGCTGGCCGGCGCCGCACTGGCCGCGATGCCGGGCTCGGCCGCGCCGCTGTACGCGCGGGTCGATGTCGCACTGGGGGACGACGGATCGCCGCTCCTGATGGAGCTCGAACTGGTGGAGCCCAACCTCTTCATCACCTACGGCCACGACGCGCTGCACCGCTTCGCCGAGCTCGTGAAGGAGCGTGCACTGGCCGGCTGATGCACAGCGGCACCAGCGGCATCAGTAGCACCAGTGGCATCAGCGGCATCATCAGCCCCACTGGTGTTGTCGGGTAACAGGCTTGACGATCCATCGGGTCATCGTTCGGTCACCTTGCGCTTGGCACGAGTTCGCGGCGGTACGGTGGCCTGGTGACACCGGACGAGACACTGCGCGCGCTCGCGGCCCTGGAGGCCGGATGGCGGCGAGACGACGACGCGTTGGCGGCCCTGGCCCGAAGCAGCCAGGACGAGGCGCCACTGCCGATCCTGATCGCCGACTACGGGGCGCAGGTCCTGCAGTCGCTGCTGATGCTCGCCGCCGGGATCCGCGGCAACATGGACCCGCAGGAGCACGACGAGGCGATGGAACGCCTGAACACGGACCTGACGGCCAAGATGTGCACCGTGCTCGGCGAGACGCTCCAGTCCTGGGCCGCCCGCGCGCCCGACGAGGTGGCTGGGGACATCGCCCGGTCCGTGATCAGCGCGATCCTCAACTTCACCTCGGGTGACGACCACCATGTGCTGCCGCTGCTCGCCCAGCTGCGCGCCAGCACGATGGACACCGCCTGACGGCCTGATCGCCTGAGCGTGCGGGGCCAGCCCGGCGTCTGCGCCGCCTCCGCCGTCACCCGCGCGGCCGAGCGGTCAGCTGCGCCGGAACAGCTTCCAGAAGCCGCGCCCGGCCGGCCGCTCGCTGCCGTCGCAGACACAGCGGTCGGCCTTCCGCACGTCGGCCAGCACCTGGTCGACGTGCTGGCCGCATCCGGCGTATCCGGCTTTGCCGCAGCTGCGGCAGGTCACTCGTCGGCACATCGGGTCTTCCTCGTTTCGCTCACCGGTTCGGGCCCACTCGGCCCGGCCGCTCTCCACTATACCTACCGGGGTATCTGTTCGAGCGGCCTCGGCTGCCTGTGGGCGGTTGGCGAGTCGGCTGGAGATGGCTGAAAAGTACCCCAACTTCCTTTGCTGGCAACCTTGTTGATTCCGCCAACGGCGCCCATTCTGAACTCCCCTGGCATGGCCAGGGCAAACCCGTCGGCGGTCCGGGCCCCCACGCCCGCTCGCCCGCGTGCCCCCACCACCCAGTTCGGCAGGAGAACTCCATGCGCATGAAATCAGCCCTGTCCCGGGTCCCGATCGCGCTCGCCGGCGCGCTGGCCGCGGTCGGGATGTTCGCGCCGATCGCCTCGGCGGCCGACACCCCGGTCGTGCTCGCCTGTCAGGCGACGCCGCCGATCGGCTCCGCGCAGACCTTCCAGCTCAACGCGGGCGTCAACGCGACGGCCCCGGCGAGCGTGACGGCGGGCAGCCAGTTCAGCGTGGCGCTGGCGACCGACGCGCTGACCGTGCCCACCTCGGTCAGCGGCTACAGCGTCCAGTCGATCAGCAACATCCAGCTCAGCGTGCCGGTCCCCGCGCACGCCACCCTCGTCGGCGAGTCGCTCTCAGGGGGGTCCGGGATCGGCTCCGCGAGCGTCGCGGTCAAGGGCGGCAACGTGGTCGTCACGGTGAAGGCCTCGGTCGCCGGCGGTGCCACCTTCACGCTGCCGGTGCTGACGCTGCGGCTGACGGCCGGCGCCGCGGGCAGCACCATCACCACCTCGCTGGCCGGCACCAGCTACTCCGCCCCGGGCCTGACCTTCTCGGCGACCGTCGCGGTCGCGTTCTTCACGGTCAACGTGCCCACGAACTGCTACCCGTCCACCGCACTGGTCCTCAGCTCGACCAAGGTGAGCTGAGCGACAGGGCCCAGCGACAGGGCCCAGCGACAGGGCCCAGGGCGGGTCGGGGGGGGGGGGGTGGGGTGGCGGCACCGCGTCCACCAACGCCTCCCCCCGGACCG
>NZ_JBWXUE010000052.1:0-35656 GCF_057158765.1 Kitasatospora sp. NEAU-69 | reverse complement strand
ACACCCAAAAAACACACCAACCCAACCCTCCCCGCTTTTTCTCTCACCCCTCCCCCCCCCCCCCCCCCCCCCCCGACCCGTTCGCCCGAGCGGGTGAGCTTGCTGCGCCGGCCGGGGGTGCCGGGTCGCAGCGGCCCGTCCCGTGGGGATGGTTCCGGCGAGGCCCGGGCCGCGTCGGTCACCGGCGACGGGCCGAGCGCTGGTCCGCTCCGCCGCCGGTGGTGCGGCTTCCACCCCACCGGAGGTTGCGCGTGGCACGCCTGGCCCGCCCCATGCTCTCGGCCGTCGTCGCCATGGTCGCCGCCGCCGGCTGGCTGGCCCTGCCGGGCGCGCCCGCCGCGTCGGCGCACCCGCTCGGCAACTTCTCGATCAACCACTACGCGGGCTTCACCGTGGCGCCCGGCCGGATCGACGTGCTGGCCGTCACCGACACGGCCGAGATCCCCACCCTGCAGGACCGGCCGAAGGTGGACCGCGCCGGCCGGGGCAGCCCGGACGACGCGGACCGGGCCGCCTGGGCGGCCGAGCAGTGCGCGCAGACCGCGCAGCGCCTGCGGGTGACGGTCGCGGATTCGGGCACGCCGCTGGCCTGGACCGTCGGCGGACGGTCCTTCGAGTACCTGCCCGGGGCGGCGGGCCTGGCGACCAGCAGGCTGGAGTGCCGGCTGTCGGCGCCGGTCGGCCTCGATCCGCATGGCACCACCCTGCGGGTCGCCACCGGCGTGGACCCGGGCCGGGTCGGCTGGAACGAGATCACCGCCCGCGGCGACGGCACTCGCCTGACGGCCTCCGACGTGCCCGACACGTCGCCCTCGCAGGAGCTGCGCAGCTATCCGCGCGAGTTGCTCGACAACCCGAGCGGGGTGACCCGGGCCCAGTTCACCGCTGTGCCCGGCGCTGGCACCGGCACTGGCACCGGCAGCGGGGCCGGTGCCGGGCACGGCGCGGTGGCCGGGGTGCGGCCCTCGGGCCCGAGCGCCTGGCTGGCCGGGCTCTCCGGGCGGCTCGCGGAGCTCGGTGGGGCCCGCCGGCTGACGTTGCCGATCGGGCTGCTGGCGGTGCTGCTCTCGGTGCTGCTCGGCGCGGGTCACGCGCTGCTGCCCGGACACGGGAAGACCATCATGGCCGCCTATCTGGCCGGCCGGCGCGGCAGCACCCGCGATGCGCTGACCGTGGGCGCGACGGTGACGATCACGCACACCGCCGGGGTGCTGCTGATGGGTCTGTGCGTGACGGCCTTCGCGGCCTTCGCCGGCGATGTCGTGCTGGGCTGGCTCGGGGTGCTCAGCGGCGGGCTGGTCGCGATGATCGGCGCCGGACTGCTGGTGGGCGCGTTCCGGCGCCGTCAGGGGCGCGCGGTGGCGGCGTACGCGGCGCAGGGCACCCGCGTGGAGGCCGTGCACGCCGGCGCGGGGAGCGTGCTGACGGAGCCCAACCCGCACAGCGCGCCCGCCGGGCACTGGCATGACCACTCGCACGACCACCCGCACCCGCACGAGCACCACCATGACCACTCCGACCTGTTCGCCCACCGCCACCACCCGGACGCGGCACGCCCGTTGAGCCGGGGCGGCCTGGTCGGCATGGGGATCGCCGGCGGCCTGGTGCCCAGCCCGTCCGCGCTCGTGGTGCTGCTCGGCGCGGTCGCGCTCGGCCGCACGGTCTTCGGCGCCGGGCTGGTGCTCGCGTACGGCCTGGGCATGGCGGGCACCTTGACGGCGGTCGGGCTGCTCTGCGTGCGGCTCGGCGACCGGCTCGCGCGCGCGGGCGACCGTCCGCTGCTGCGGTGGGTCCGGCGGGTCGGGCCGTACAGCGGCGTGCTGACCGCTGTACTCGTGCTGGTCGTGGGTCTGGGTCTGATGATCCGCAGCCTGCCGTCCACCCTGTGACCCGGAGGTCGAACGTGCCCCTGCCCGAGACGAAGCCGCCCACCCGCGCCGCCCGCCCGCTGCTCCTCGCACTGCTGCTCCCGGCGCTCGCCGGCTGCGGCGGCGCGGGGGCCCTCGGTCAGTTCGACGCCCAGCCCGCCATGCCCTCGCCGAGCTGCCTGGTCCACCAGACGCAGGCCCCGGGCCCGAAGTACAGCGGGCCGACCTCCGACGAGCCCGCCGTCCTGGAGATGATGCGCTACCTGACGGCCAACGGCGTCAAGGCCTACTGCGACGGCCGGCCGCCGAGCGACCTCGACCAGCAGTGGAGCCGGCTGTACGTCAGCCTCGGCGGAGACCCCGCGCACGTCCCGGGCTGACGGCCACGCGGTTCAGGCACCCGGACTCAGGCATCCGCGCTCAGGCATCCGCGCCCAGCTCGCGCAGCGCGGCGTGGGCCGTCGGTGCGCAGCGGGGGCTGAAGGCCGGGTTGATCCGCAGCGCCGTCGCCAGGTCGGCCCGCGCGTCGGACGTCCGGCCCAGCGACTTCTCGATCATGCCCCGGTGGTAGGCGAAGAGCGCGTTGCGCATGCCGAGCTCGCCGGCCTTCGTGGACTGCTGCAGCGCCTCCTCGTCGCGGCCGTTGACGTGCAGCGCCCAGGCGTACGCGTCGTACATGTCGAGGAACGGCCGGCTGCGCAGACCGCGTTCGGCGATCGCGAGGGCCTGCCCGGGGTCGCCGTGGTCGGCCTCGAAGAGGGTGGCGTCGCTGTCCTGGGCGACGCCGTTCTCGGTGAGCAGCCGCTCCTCGGCCCGGAAGACCCGGTACTGCTGCTCCGCCGCCTCCGCGCGGCCCAGCGACTGGAGCAGCTCGCCGAGCTCCAGTACGTAGCCCGGCTGCGGGACTTGGGCCACCGCCCGGGTGTAGTCCGCGACGGCGGCCGCGGTCTCGCCGAGCGCGGCGTGCGCCTTCGCCCGGCCCTCCAGCAGTTCGGCCGAGCTGGGCAGCAGCCGCAGGCCCTGCTCGGCGCGGTCGAGCGCGGTGTGCGGATCGCCGTTGTCGAAGGCGAGTTGACTCAGGTGGTAGAGCGCGAAGGCGCGGTCGGCGGGGGCGTCGGCGTCGTCCAGCGCCCGGGCCATCTGCTCGCGCGCGGTGGCCACCTCGCCGCGAAGCTCCCAGGTGTAGGACGCGCGGGTGAGCGAGGGGGCACCCGGGCGCAGGTCCACCATGTGCTGGACGGTGTCGAACGCCTCCGGGTAGCGCCCGAGTTGGGTGAGCGCGTCGGCCTTGATGCCGTAGAGCGTCGCGTTGTCCGGGTTGATCGCGAGCGCGCGCTGCGCCCGGTCGAGCGCGGCGGCGAAGTCGTGCCGCCCGGCCGCCAGCGCGGCCGTTCCGGCGAGTGCGGTGAAGTTGTCGGCCGGGTCCACGGCGAGCGAGCGGGCGAGCACGCCCTCGGCCTTCGGGTAGTAGGACGGGTCGGCGGTGGTCTTCGCGAGCTGCACGTAGTCCAGGCCCAGCCGGGCGAGCGCGGAGGCGTCGTCCGGCGCGGCGCGCAGGTGCGCCTGCAGCATGCTCGCCTCGGCGCCGAGCCCGTCGCTCGCGGTGCCCGGCGCGGACAGGCCGGCCGCCGGGAGTGCGACCGGTGCGCCTGCTGCGCTCCGGTCGGCACCGCCCGTCGCCGGGGCCAGGCCGAGTGCGCCGGCCGTGAAGATGCCGAGGCCGAGCAGCACGCTGCCGGCCGCCAGCGCCGCCGGGCGGCGGACGCGGCCGGTGCGGGCACGGGTGCGGGTGCGGGGCAAGCGGGACTCCTGGGGTCATCGGGTCTGGTGTGCGTTCTGCGCGGCCGGGGAGGCTGGGGAGGCCGGTGCACTGGACGAGGTCTGTGCACTGGACGCGGCCTGCGCGAAGACGACCAGGTTGGACCGGTACTCGCCCTGCCTGCGGTCGTAGTCCCCACCGCAGGTGATCAGCCGCAGGCTCGGCTCGGGCGTGTTCCCGTAGACCAGGTCGTCGGGGAAGTCGTCCTTGTCGTAGCTGCGCAGCGCCTGGACGGTGAAGACGGCGGTCGACCGGTCCGCCCGGTCCACCGCGATCGAGTCGCCGGGCCGTAGCCCGGAGAGCCCGGCGAAGACCGCCGGCCCGGTGCGCGAGTCGACGTGGCCGACGAGTATCGCCGTACCCGGATTGCCGGGCACCGGCCCCTGGCTCCACCAGCCGGGGACCATCGGATCGGCCGGCGCCGGGAGGTGGCCGTCGTCCTGGAGCCGGAGGTCGGTCAGCGTGCTGTCCAGGCCGAGCCGGGCTATCCGCAGCCGCACTGGCGGCGCCTGCGACACGGCTCCGGCGGGGGAGGCGGAGGCGACGGCCCCGGGGCTCGCCGCCACCGCTGCCGCCGCTGCCGTCGCGGGCTGTGCCGACGATGCCGATGGTGCCGACTGCGCCCCGGGCAGCTCGCCCCGGTTCACCACCGCCACCGCGCCGCCGCCGTGCGGCGCGGTGGCCAGGCTGACGGCGCCGAAGGCGGTCAGGCACAGGCCGGTGCCCAGCGTGGCCAGTCCGATCCGCTGCCGCTGCCGCCGCCGCTGCTGCTGCTTCTGCCGCGGCCGGTCGCCCCGCAGCCCACGGGGCGTCCGGCGCAGCTGCGCGCTGTGTGCCATTACTGCGCTCCGCGTCGGCGGCGCAGCACCAGGAAGCCCGCGGCGGTCAGCAGCAGCCCGCCGCCGAGCGCGCTCGCGCCGACGACCGGCAGGCTGCCACGGCTCAGACCGCCGAGACCGGCCTTCACGCCGCCGCCGGGAGTGTTGTCGGCACCCGCCTGGTTCACCGCCGCCGTGTTCGGCAGTGCGACGTACGGGAACTCCGCGCCGAACGGGTGGTCAGAGGCGTGCACACCGTCCCCGCCGGCCAGCGCGGGGACGATCTTCCCGGTCTGGGCCGCGCCCTCCAGCGCCTGGAGCTCGATGTTGACGACGTCGTCGGCGAGTCGGCGCCCGTTCGGGAAGCCGGCGAGGTCCTGGCCGAGCACGCCCAGCCGGTTCGGCGAACCGGCGGGCGGCACGGCCATGTTGAGCCGGAGCTCCTCGGCCGGCGTGAACCCCTTCTTGTCGACGTCCGCGTTGAGCAGCTGCGAGTTGAGGTCGGCCTGCACCGGGCCGCACGCCTTGCAGACGCCGGTCAGGAAGATCTCGGTGAGGTCGTTGCGCGGGGTCGCGGGCGCCGGGATGCCGTAGATCTGCTGGATCAGCTGCGGCACGATCGGCGCCTTGACCTTGTCGACGACCAGCGTGACGGTGTGGTCCTTGTCGGGCGTCAGCGCGTTGAACGCGTCCTTGTACTTCAGTGGCACCACGACCTCGTTGACCAGCGGATTGCCCAGCCGGGAGACCTGGTGCCAACTGCCGGCGCCACCGCCACCGCCACCGCCACCGCCGCTACCCTCGCCGCCCTTGCTCTGGCTGCCGGAGCCGGTGACCTGGGCACCCATCCGGTCGGTGGTGGACCAGACACCGATCACCGGGTTGCGGCCGGCGTCGCCCTTGAGCGCCAGGTCCTTCTTCGGCACCTGGAGCGCGATCGTGTTGACGTTGTAGCCGGCCAGCGTGTTGTGCCCGGTCTCCGACAGGTTGCCGCCGTAGAGCAGGTCGAAGACCCGCAGGTCGAGGAAGAACGGGTCGGCGGCCTGCCCGGCGTAGGTGCGCCCGCCGTTCGGCAGGTCGACGGTCGCCTGCCTGCGCAGCGAGGCGTAGTCCGGCATCGAGGCCCGGCCGACGTTCGACGGCGCGGCCGGCGCGTCCTTGAGCAGGGTCTTCGTCGTGCCGTCCGGACCGGTCACGGTCAGCGTGTAGGTCTGACGGAAGTTCAGGTTGGGGTCGTCGAGCGTCTTGACCACGCCGGTGTTGTAGAGGAACTGGTTCGCGTCGTCGCGGATGTGGTTGGTGAAGGTCCAGGTGTACGTGGTGTCGGGCTTGCCCGTGCCCTGGCTGTCGATCTTGATGTTGTAGCGCGCGTCGTCGGCGAACGGGTAGAAGTTCGGGCCGCCGTTGGGCTCCTCGAACGGGATCCAGTTCGCCACCAGCGTCACGGTGTCGGGCTTGTCCGGGCTCACGAAGGCGTAGACGTCGGTGTTGTCGGCCTTCGGATCACCTGCGATCAGCGGCGCCTCGCGGTGACTGGAGGCGGAGCCGACCCCCGGGGCGAGGCCGGCCACGGCGGCCGAGCAGAGCAGGGCGAGCACGCCGGCGCCGGCCAGCGGCCGCTCGGCGCGCCGCAACGCTTGGCGCCGGGGCGAGGAGGGAGGCTGCATGAGGCAACTTTCTGAGAGGGAGACCCTGGCGGACGCGCCGCACCGTCCCCGTCTCGCTCACTCACGGTCGGTTACCGGTGGTCGGGGAGCCTGGCGCGCCGCTCTCCACCAGATCACCGTTCGTGTCCGGCTGACCACCGCACTGCGCCGTCCGGGCAGCTGACCGACAGTGACCGGTGGCGATCAGCAGCGACCGCTCGCCGCCGCCGTGCGCGGCCGGCGCGGGCCGGGGACGATCGTGCTGAACGGGTGCAAGCCGCGTGGCCGACTGTCCGGAGGGGTGCCGATGACCGTGCTGACGAGCGACCCGCCGCGCTGCCTGGTCACCGGCGCCACCGGCTACATCGGCGGCCGCCTGGTGCCCGAACTGCTCGCGGCCGGGTACGCGGTGCGCTGCCTGGTCCGCGACCCCGGCCGGCTGCGCGACCACCCCTGGCGGGCCGGGGTCGAGACGGTCACCGGGGACGTCACCCGGGCGGCGACGCTGGCCGGCGCGTTCGAGGGGATCGACGTCGCGTACTACCTGGTCCACGCGCTGGGCACCGGGCCCGGCTTCGAGGAGCGGGACCGGGCGGCGGCCCGCACGTTCGGCGCGGCGGCGCGGGCGGCGGGCGTGCGGCGGATCGTCTACCTGGGCGGGCTGACGCCCGCGGGAGTGCCCGCCGCGGAGCTCTCGCCGCACCTGCGCTCACGCGCCGAGGTCGGCCGGATCCTGCGCGAGAGCGGCGTGCCGACGGCCGAGCTGCGCGCCGCGGTGATCATCGGCTCGGGATCGGCCTCCTTCGAGATGCTGCGCTACCTGACCGAGCGACTGCCCGTGATGGTCACGCCGAGCTGGGTCGGCACCCGGATCCAGCCGATCGCGGTCCGGGACGTGCTGCGCTACCTGGTCGGCGCGGCCGTGCTGGCGCCGGAGCTGAACCGGACCTTCGACATCGGCGGCCCGGAGGTGCTGACCTACCGGCAGATGATGGACCGCTACGCCCGGGTCGCCGGGCTGCCGCACCGGGTGATCGTGCCCGTGCCGGTGCTGACGCCGTGGCTCTCCGGCCACTGGGTCGGGCTCGTGACGCCGGTGCCGAACTCGATCGCCAGGCCGCTGGTCGAGTCGCTGCGCCACGAGGTGGTCTGCGGCGAGCAGGACCTCGCCCGCGAGCTGGGGCTGCCCGATCCGCCAGCCGGCCTGATCGGCTTCGACGAGGCCGTCGGGCTCGCGCTGCAGCGGATCCGGGACGCGCAGGTCGCCACCCGGTGGTCCTCCGCCTCGCTGCCGGGGGCGCCAAGCGATCCGTTGCCGACCGACCCGGACTGGGCCGGCGGCAGCCTGTACGAGGACGTCCGCGAGCAGGCGGTGGCCGCCTCCCCGGCGGCGGTGTGGCGGGTGCTGGAGGGCGTCGGCGGGGAGAACGGCTGGTACTCGTTCCCGCTGGCCTGGGCGGCTCGCGGCCTGCTGGACCGGCTGGTCGGCGGGGTCGGACTGCGCCGCGGCCGCCGCGACCCGGTGCACCTGCGGGTGGGCGACTCGCTCGACTTCTGGCGGGTCGAGGAGATCGAACCGGGCCGGCTGCTGCGGCTGCGCGCCGAGATGCGGCTGCCCGGGCTGGCCTGGCTGGAGCTCTCGGTGGCGCCGGACGGCGCGAGCGGCGCGCGCTACCGCCAGCGGGCCGTCTTCCACCCGCACGGCCTGGCCGGGCACGCGTACTGGTGGTCGGTCGCGCCGTTCCACGGCATCGTCTTCGGCTCGATGGTCCGCAACATCTGCGGCCGGGCCGTCGAAACGGCGGCCGGCTGGTAGCCGGCAGCCGGGACCATCAGTCGCGGATCAGGATCAGCCGCCGATCAGGTACCGGAAGACGCCGGGCGGCAGCGGTGGCGCGCTCGGCAGCCAGTGCGAGAGCACCCACGCGGACGGCCCGAACATCGGCTCCGGCAGCTCCGTGACCGGGACCCGCTCCCACCCCCCGCACGCGTGCGGCTCGGTGACCAGCGCGGGCGCGTCGCTGGCCGGCGCGAGTACGGCCGCGGTCAGCCGCGGCCGCCCCTCGACGTGGTCCAGGACCACGCCGAGCACCCGCATCCGGTCGGCCGGCAGCACGATGCCGGTCTCCTCGCCCAGCTCGCGGGCGGCGGCCTGCTCGAAGGACTCGCCCGGGTGGTCCACCTTGCCGCCGGGCAGGCTCCAGGTCGGCGGCTCGCCCGCGACGGTCCGGCGGCCGACCAGCACCCGCCCGTCCGAAGCGGGCACGATCACCCCGGCGCCGATCAGCGGCCGCCCCGACACCGGCTGACCTGTCACCACGGCCTCCTCAGCACGACTTCGTCAGGACAACTTCGTCACCACGGCGACGGCGCGAAGTCCTTGAGGAAGCACCCGTACAGGTCCTCCCCGAGCTCGCCGCGCACGATCGGGTCGTAGACCCGGGCCGCGCCGTCCACCAGGTCGAGCGGAGCGTGGAAGCCCTCCTCGGCGAGGCGCATCTTGTCCGGGTGTGGGCGCTCGTCGGTGATCCAGCCGGTGTCCACGGCGGTCATCAGGATGCCGTCGCTCTCCAGCATCTCCTTGGCGCTGGTGCGGGTCAGCATGTTCAGCGCGGCCTTGGCCATGTTGGTGTGCGGGTGGCCGGCGCCCTTGTAGCCGCGGCTGAACTGGCCCTCCATCGCCGAGACGTTCACCACGTACTTGCGGCGGGCCGGCGAGGCGGCCAGTGCCTTGCGCAGCCGGCTGACCAGGATGAACGGCGCGGTGGAGTTGCACAGCTGCACCTCCAGGAGCTCGATCGGGTCGACCTCGCTGACCGTCTGCACCCAGCTGTTCGATGCGGCCAGGTCGGGGACCAGGCCACCCGCGTCGATCGCGGTGCCGGCCTCGATCCGGGCCGGCGAGGCCGAGCCGGTGACCAGCGCGAGCGAGGTGACCTGCTCGGCGGTGAGCGCCTCGCGGCCGCCGCCGGGCAGCGCCGGGCGGTCCACGCTGCCGCTGTTGAAGGCGCCGATCACGTGGGTGGGCGGCAGCTCGCCGGCCGGCAGCGGCGCCGACTCGGCGGCGACCAGCTCGGCGTAGGCGGCGGGGGAGCGGCGCACGGTCTGTGCGGCGTTGTTGATCAGGATGTCCAGCGGGCCCTCGGCGGCGACCGAGTCGGCGAGCGCGACGACCTGGGCGGGGTCGCGCAGGTCGATCCCGACGATCTTCAGGCGGTGCAGCCAGTCGGCGCTGTCCGGCATCTCCTTGAAGCGGCGGATCGCGTCGTTCGGGAACCGGGTGGTGATCGTGGTGTGCGCACCGTCACGCAGCAGGCGCAGCGCGATGTACATGCCGATCTTGGCGCGGCCACCGGTGAGCAGCGCCCGGCGGCCGGTCAGGTCCGCCTTCGCGTCCCGGCGGCCCCGGCTGTCCCGGGCGCAGGTCGGGCAGAGCTGGTGGTAGAACGCGTCCACCTCGACGTAGCGGGTCTTGCAGATGTAGCAGGAGCGGGCGCGCTGCAGGATGCCGGCGATCTCGGTGGTGGTCGGCGTGGAGAGGCCGAAGACGCCGGCCGTCTCGTCGTCGATCCGGTTCGGGGCGCCGGTCGCGGTCGCGGCGGTCACGGCGCGGTCGTTGGCCGTCTTGGCCGCCCGGGTCTCCTGGCGGCGGCGCTGCTTCACGGTGCGGAAGATGCCGGCGACGGCCCGGCGCACGGTGATCGCGTCCGGGTGGTCGACGTCGAGCTCGTCGAGCTCGGCGAGCACGTCGAGGCAGAACTGCAGGCGCTCGGGGTCGATGCCCGGCCCGAATTCGAGCTCCGCCCGGTCCTTGTCGCTCAGGACCTGGTTCTCCTCTGCCGTGCTCATGCCGCTGTTGCTTCCTTCATCTGATGTCGCCCCCATTACCCGATGAATCGTACGGAGTGCGGTAGCAGGCGCCAAACGACGGTCGGTACATTGCCCGCTATGACCTTCGTGACGACCGCGCCCGTTGTGCTGACGCCCTACCCCGCCGAGCAGCTCCCCGGGCTGCCGGGCGGATCGCTGGAGCTGCACACCTTCGACGGCACGGCCTGCGACGGCCGCCCCGGACCGCCGTCGCCCGAGCTGCTGGCCCGGGTCGAGCTGCTGGTCACCCCGTACCTGCGGACCGGCACGGTGCTGCCGCTGCTGCCCGCGATGGGCCGGCTGCGGGTGGTGCAGACGCAGACCGCGGGGGTGGACGACATCCTCGGGCACGTGCCGCCCGCCGTCACGCTCTGCAACGCCCGCGGGGTGCACGACGCCAGCACCGCTGAGCTCGCCGTGGCGCTCACGCTGGCCGCGCTGCGCGACATCCCCGGCTTCGTCCGGGGTCAGGACGCCGAGCAGTGGCGGGCCGGCTTCTACCCGGCGCTGGCCGACAAGGCGGTGCTGATCGTCGGCTACGGCTCGGTCGGCGCCGCGATCGAGGACCGGCTCCGGCCGTTCGAGTGCGAGGTGCTGCGGGTCGCCAGGACCGCCCGGGACGTCCCGGCCGGCCCGGTGCACGCCCTGGCCGAGCTGCCCGTGCTGTTGCCGCGCGCCGACGTGGTGATCCTCGCGGTGCCGCTCTCGCCGGCCACCCGGGGCCTGGTGGACGCGGGCTTCCTGGCCGCGCTGCGCGACGGCGCGCTGCTGGTGAACGTCGCGCGCGGGCCGGTCGTGGTGACCGACGCGCTGCTCGCCGAGCTCGCGGCCGGCCGGCTGCGGGCGGCGCTGGACGTCACCGACCCCGAGCCGCTGCCGGCCGGCCACCCGCTCTGGCACGCGCCGAACGTGCTGATCACGCCGCACGTCGGCGGCAGCTCCTCGGCCTTCCTGCCGCGCGCGAAGCGGCTGATCGGCGAGCAGCTGGCCCGGTTCGCGAAGGGCGAGCCGCTGGCGAACGTGATCGAGCGCTGAGAGGGACGCCCGGACGGCACGGAGCTGGACGGTACGAGGAGGCTCAGCCCAGCCTTGCGAGCTCCTCGGCCGTCAGGCTGATGCCGAAGTGCTCGCGGTACGCGTCCAGCCGGGCCTGCGGGGTCGGCAGCTGCTCCTCGTGCTGGACGCCGTCCATGGTGCGGATCAGCCGGTCGCCGACGAGCGTGATCCGGCCGTGCGCGGTGGGCATCGAGCAGAGGTTGCGCTGGGTGAACGGCGACTGCGGCGAGGTGGCCTGGTACCAGCAGGTCGGGACGAAGTCGGCGAGCTCGTAGGGCCGCCGGTCCAGCCGGTACTCGGGGCCGTTCGGACCGGACACGTCCAGGTCGGGGCCGGCCTCGGCCAGCGTGTAGCTGCCGGTCGGGTCGTGCTGCGCGGTGCGCGCGTCCAGCCGCAGCGGCTGGGCGGCGAACCGGCCGAAGCCGACGTCCGCCAGCCACGGCTCGGCCAGCTCGACCCGCAGCGCGAGGTGGTCGAAGAGCGGGCCGGCGACGCCCTCGTGGAAGACCCGGGCGGCGAGCAGCTCGACCCGGTAGCCGAGCGCGGTGAGCAGCGCCGCGAACGCGCCGTTGAGCTCGTAGCAGAAGCCGCCGCGCCGGCGGTCCACCAGCTTGGCCACCAGCGCGGCGGGCTCCAGCACGATCGGCTCGTTCAGCCGCACGCTCAGGTTCTCGAACGGGACGGCGTTCAGGTGGGCCCGCTGGAGCGCCTGAAGGCCGGTCAGGTCGGGGGCGGCGGGCCGCTCGGCGCCGATCCGGGCCAGGTAGGCGTCGATCCGGGCGCCGTCCAGCGGCGGGTGGGGGGCGTCTGTGGTTTGCGAGGTCGTCACGCGCGCCATTCTGCTCGACTGAGGCCGGCCGTGACCTGGGACGGCAGGGCGCTGCGGCGCGCCGGCGTTCGGGTGCCTATCGTGTGGCATATGAGCACTCACTATGACGTCGTGGTCCTGGGCGCCGGCCCGGGCGGCTACACCGCTGCGGTCCGTGCCGCACAGCTCGGTCTGCGGGCTGCGGTCATCGAGACCAAGTACTGGGGCGGGGTCTGCCTCAACGTCGGCTGCATCCCCTCGAAGGCGCTGCTGCGCAACGCCGAGCTGGCGCACATCTTCACCAAGGAGGCGAAGACCTTCGGCATCAAGGTCGAGGGCAGCGTCAGCTTCGACTACCGCGAGGCGTACCTGCGCAGCCGCAAGGTCGCGGACGGCCGGGTGGCCGGCATCCACTACCTGATGAAGAAGAACCAGATCACCGAGTACGACGGCTGGGGCACCTTCGTCGACGACCACACGCTGCAGGTCGCGCTGTCGGCCGGCGGTTACGAGACGGTCACCTTCGACCACTGCATCATCGCCGCGGGCGCGACCACCCGGCTGCTGCCCGGCACCTCGCTCAGCGAGCGCGTGGTCACCTACGAGGAGCAGATCCTCACCGACTCGCTGCCGGAGAGCATCATCATCGCCGGCGCCGGCGCGATCGGCGTCGAGTTCGCCTACGTGCTGCACAACTACGGCGTGAAGGTCACCATCGTCGAGTTCCTCGACCGGATGGTCCCGCTGGAGGACGCCGAGATCTCGGCCGAGCTGGCCAAGCGCTACAAGCGCCTGGGCATCGAGGTGCTGACCTCCACCCGGGTCGACGCGATCGACGACAGCAACCCGAACGCCAAGGTCCGGGTCACCGTCACGCGCAACGGGCAGCAGGAGGTGCTGGAGGCCGACAAGGTGCTCCAGGCGATCGGCTTCGCGCCCCGCACCCAGGGCTACGGCCTGGAGGCGACCGGCGTGCGGCTGACCGAGCGCGGCGCGATCGCGGTCGACGGGCGCGGCCGGACCAACGTCGGGCACATCTTCGCGATCGGCGACGTCACGGCGAAGCTGATGCTGGCGCACGCGGCCGAGTCGATGGGCATCATCGCGGCCGAGACGATCGGCAACGCGGAGACCATGGAGCTGGACTTCCCCATGATCCCGCGCGCCACCTACTGCCAGCCGCAGATCGCCAGCTTCGGCTGGACCGAGGCGCAGGCCCGCGAGCAGGGCCACGACGTCAAGGTGGTCAAGTTCCCGTTCACCGCGAACGGCAAGGCGCACGGCCTGGGCGACCCCAACGGGTTCGTCAAGATCATCGCCGACGCCGAGCACGGCGAGCTGCTTGGCGCGCACCTGATCGGCCCCGAGGTCACCGAGCTGCTGCCGGAGTTGACGCTGGCCCAGCAGTGGGACCTGACGGTGCACGAGGTGGCCCGCAACGTGCACGCGCACCC
Source organism: Kitasatospora sp. NEAU-69 (assembly GCF_057158765.1). Taxonomy (NCBI): domain Bacteria; kingdom Bacillati; phylum Actinomycetota; class Actinomycetes; order Kitasatosporales; family Streptomycetaceae; genus Kitasatospora; species Kitasatospora sp. NEAU-69. The sequence continues at coordinate 22,317 of NZ_JBWXUE010000052.1, read as the reverse complement.
GACGCTCGGCGAGGCGGTCAAGGAGGCCATCCACGGCCTGGCCGGACACATGATCAACTTCTGATCGCGGGCAGGCGGCGGGGCGGATCTGACGCCGCGTAGGCTGGGAGGATGTCCTCCTCCGAGCTGGCGTCGACCCCCGCCGCCGACCTTCCCGCCGCCGGTGGCTGCCCGGTCGATGTCGCGGCCCTGTTCGCCGACCCGCACGCCGGCTACGCCGCACTGCGCAAGGCGGGGCCGGTGCACCGCATCACCGGCCCCGACGGCCTGCCGCTCTGGCTGGTCACCCGCTACGCCGACGTCCGCCAGGCGCTCGCCGACCCCCGGCTCTCGCTCGACAAGCAGCACGCGCTGCCCGGCAACTACCGCGGCCTGTCGCTGCCGCCCGCGCTGGACGCCAACATGCTCAACATGGACCCGCCGAACCACACCCGGATCCGCCGGCTCGTCGGCCAGGCCTTCACGCCCCGGCGCGTCGAGCAGCTGCGCGAGCCGATCGAGCGGATCGCCGACGGCCTGCTGGACGAGCTGGCCCCGCTGGGCCGCGCCGACCTGATCGCCGGCTACGCCGCGCCGCTGCCGATCACCGTGATCTGCGACCTGCTCGGCGTGCGGCAGAGCGACCGGCGCGACTTCCGCGGCTGGACCGACACGCTGATCGCCCCGGACCCGGCCCGCCCGCAGGACGCCAAGGCGGCCGTCGGCGCGATCCTGGAGTTCTTCGCCGCGCTGATCGCCGGCAAGCGGGCCGAGCCCGGCGACGACCTGCTCTCCGCGATGGTCGCGGTGCGCGACCGGGAGGACCGGCTCAGCGAGGACGAGCTCACCTCGCTCGCCTTCCTGATCCTGCTCGCCGGCTACGAGAACACCGTCCACTCGATCGGCAACGCGGTGCTCGCGCTGCTGCGCAACCCCGCGCAGCTGGCGGCGCTGCGCGCCGAGCCGGAGCTGATCGCCGGCGCGGTGGAGGAGTTCCTGCGCTACGACGGCCCCGCGCCGGTGTCGATCCGCCGGTTCCCGCGCGAGGACCTGGAGATCGGCGGGGTCCGGGTGCCGGCCGGCGAGACCGTCCTGCTCGCGCTGGCCGCTGCCAACCGCGACCCCGGGCAGTTCGCCGACCCGGACCTGCTGGACGTGCGCCGCCGGGACGCCGGCCACCTGGCGCTCGGCCACGGGATCCACTACTGCCTGGGGGCACCGCTGGCCCGGATGGAGACCGAGATCGCCCTGAGCGCGCTGCTGCGCCGGTTCCCCGACCTCGCGCTGGAGGGGAGCGAGGAGCAGCTGCGGCACCGGCCCACGCTGCGCTCGCGCGGGCTGCTGGAGCTGCCGGTGCGCTTCTGACGCGCCTGTGGGGCGCTTGTGCGCCGGTCGGTGGCCGGGTACGGCGTGGGGAACGGTCCCTTTCGGCAGCCGGGTCGTTAGATTGGATTGACCAGGGTTTCCACTGCGGTTTCTGCTGTGCCGAAGGGCGGTGAGCTGCGTGAACGTCTACGACGATGCGGAGCAGAGCCCGGTCGGCGCGGTGGGGCGGGTCACCGTGCCGATCCCGGCGGACGGGCCGGGCGAGGTGCTGGTGCCGGTGCGCGGCGGCACCGAGGCGTTCGCGGCCTGGGCCGACCGGCCGATCGCCCGGCACACCGAAGTCCTGGTCGTGGAGCAGACCTCGGCGCGGTCGGTCGTCGTGGTGCCGTTCCCCTCCGGCTAGCCACTCCCCAGGACCATGGAGGTCCGCGATGTTGTTCTGGCACGTGCCCGCCCCGAACGAGGCGCTGTTGATCTCCGGGTCGAAACGGCAGGCACAGAACACCCAGTTCCGGATCGTCACCGGACACGGCAGCTTCGTGATGCCGGTCAAGCAGAAGGCCCGGATGCTCTCGCTGGCGCTGCGCGAGGCGGAGATCGCCGAGGACTGCGTGACCCAGCAGGGAATCCGGCTGACCGTCCGCGCGGTCACCGTCTTCAAGGTCGGTGACGACTTCGCCTCGATCGCGAACGCGGCCCGCCGGTTCCTGGCCGAGCAGGACCGGATGGAGGAGCTGGTCGGCCGGATCTTCGCCGGCCACCTGCGCTCGATCGTCGGCGGCCTGACGGTGGAGCAGATCATCCGGGAGCGCGACCGGGTGGCCCAGGAGGTGAAGTCGGGCAGTCACACCGAGATGGAGAAGCTCGGCATCGTCGTCGACGCGCTGCAGATCCAGGAGATCGAGGACGCCTCCGGCTACATCACCAACCTGGCCGCCCCGCACGCCTCCGCGGTCGCCAGCCAGGCCCGGATCGCGCAGGCCCAGGCGGACCGGCTGGCCGCCGAACGGGAGCAGGAGGCGGCCGCGCTCAAGGCCCAGTACGAGCGGGACACCGCGATCAAGCGGGCCGGCTTCGTGGCCGAGACCGAGCAGGCCAACGCCCGCGCCGCGCAGGCCGGACCGCTGGCCGAGGCGCGCGCCTCGCAGGAGGTGATCGAGGAGCAGACCGCGCTGGCGCAGCGGCAGGCCTCGCTGGCCGCCCAGCGGCTGGAGGCCGAGGTGCGCCGACCGGCCGATGCGGAGGCGTACCGCCAGCGCACCCTCGCCGAGGCGCGGCGCGACCAGGCCAAGTTCGAGGCCGAGGGTGAGGCGTACCGGCGCACCACGCTGGCCGCGGCCGAGGCGGAGGCGATCAAGGTGCAGGCCGACGGCACCGCCTACGCCGAGCGGGCCACCGCCGAGGCGCAGGCCGCCGCGAACGCGGCCCGCGCCGAGTCGCTCAAGGGCGGCAACCAGGAGCTGCTCGCGGCGAACCGGGTGGTCGAGAACCTGCCCGCGCTGGTGGACGCCGCCGCGCGCGGGATCGCGGGCTCCAGCCTGACCGTGCTGAACGGCAGCGAGGGCGTCAACCAGCTGGCGGCCGGCCTGGTCGGCCAGGGCATGGCGATCCTGGACGCGCTGCGGCACTCGGCGGCGGCCGCGCGTGACAACGGGCGTGAGACGGTGCGCGAGACCGTGCGCGAGAACGGCCGCGACAGCGCGGAGTGAGCTCATCGGCTCATCGGTTGATCAGCTCAGCAGCTCCTCAGCTCCTCAGCTCTTCAGGAGGTGGCAGACCAGGTCCTCCTCGGTGGCGCGCAGCCGGCCGGCGAGCTCCGGGGTGGTGGTGTCGTTGAGCTGCGTGGTGACCACGACGGCCAGGCTGCGGCGCCCGTCCGGGGTGCCGGCGGCGAGCAGCGTGTAGCCGAGGAAGTTGCCGGTGTGGCCGTAGACGACGCCGCAGCGGGTGGTGTAGCGGAAGATCGCCAGCCCGGCCTCGTTGCGGCCGGGCCCGGACGGCTGGGACAGGCCCGGCACGAACTGCCGCTGCTGGTCCAGCGTCTGCGCCGAGATCAGCCGCCCGCTCGCGTACGCGCCGGTGAAGGCAGCGAGCTCGCGCGGGGTGGAGACCATCCCGCCCGCCGCCCAGAGCCCCGACATGCCGAGCTCCGTGCTGACGTCCTCCGGCGCGGCGGGCGGGCTGGTCGGCTGGGCGACGGCGTAGCCGTGCAGGTACGGCTCCGGCAGCTCGAAGCCCTGCGGCAGGCTGGTCTCGTGCAGGCCGAGCGGCTCGAAGACGATCGACCGGAGCAGCTCCTCGTACGGCCGGCCCGAGGCCGCCTCGGCCATCAGCGCGACGGCGATGTTGTCGGAGTTGGAGTACCGGTAGGCCGTGCCGGGGGTGAAGCCGAGCGGCTGGTCGGCGACGTAGCCGAGCAGGCAGCGCGAGTCGAACACGTGGTGCGGGTCCTCGGCGAGCTCGTCCTGGAAGGCCTGGGCGCTGGTGTAGTCGGGCAGGCCGCTGGTGTGGTTGAGCAGCTGGCGCAGCGTCACGGCGCCCCAGTCCGCGGGCAGGTCGGGCAGCCGCTGCGCGATGGTGTCGTCCAGGCCGAGCAGGCCGCGGTCGACCAGGCCGAGCGCGACCGCGCCGCTGTACGTCTTGGAGACGCTGGCCAGCCGGGTGTGGTCGTCGGCGCGCGGTGGCCGGCCGGTGGCGACGTCGGCGACGCCTGCGCGGTAGGTCTCGGTGTGGTCGTCGAAGCGCAGCAGGGCGATCGCACCGGGCGGTCCGCCGGGGGCCGCGACCAGGTCGGCCAGCTGCTGCTGGAGCCGGTGGTCGCCGTCGTGCGGCCGGTCGTGCGGCCGGTCGGCCCAGGCGGGGACGGCCGCCGGGCCGAGCAGGGCGGCGACGAGCAGCGCGGTGGCGGAGCGGCGGAGTGACAGCACGGCGGACGGACCTCCGGGACGGGACGGACGGGACGGGTGACGCGTTACGGATCACCAGGCGCCGGACGCGCGAAACGGTCCGGCCGGGGGATGACCCGCTCGGGGGAGCGGGGGAGCGGGGGAGCGGGGCAGCGGGAGCGGCGGCGGTCAGGCGAAGGTCCAGCGCGTCGGCGAGCCGGTGAAGTCGCCGTCGAGCAGGCCGAAGGCGCTGCTCGGCCGGACCTCGAAGACGGCGTTGACGGCCGGGTCCAGGAAGTCGGGTGGGTAGGCGGTCCCGTACTTGGCGTTCAGCGCGGCGAGGAAGCCGGAGATGCCGTCCGGATCCGTCCGCAGCACGGCCCGGCCGTCCAGGACCACCGGGTTGCGGGCGTCGTCGGTGGTCAGCACGCAGTCCGGGCGGGCCGCCAGGTTGCGGTACTTGCGTGACTGCCGGCTGCTGCTGAACCAGAGCGCGCGGTCGAGCCAGACGGCCCAGACGGGCATGGCGTGCGGCCGCCCGTCCGGGCGCACGCTGGAGACCCAGTAGTCGTGCGAGTCGCGCAGCCGCTGCTCGGCCCAGGCCCAGGGCAGCAGCCCGGTGCCCTGGTCGGCGGGCAGCAGGCCGTAGCCGGGCATCCGGGGGCGGGCGGCACGCGGCTCGGGTGGGGGCGGCGGTGCGGTCGGGTCGGTCATCGGGGGGTGCTCCGTTCGTCGGCCCCCCGACCGGCAGCCTGGCACGCCGGGGCAACCGCCGACCGGCGCGCCACGCCGTCCGTCCGTCAGGCCCCGCTCACCAGGCAGCCTCCTGGTAGTCCTTCAGGAAGACGCCCGACAGCGGCGAGCCGGCCTCGCCGCGCACGATCGGGTGGTAGACGCGGGCCGCGCCGTCCACGATGTCCAGCGGGGTGCGGAATCCGTGTGCGGCGATCCGGGACTTCTTCGGGGCCGGGTTCTCGTCGGTGATCCAGCCGGTGTCCACGGCGCACATGTGGACGCCCTGCTCGGCCAGTTCGGCCGCGCTGGTGCGGGTGAGCATGTTGAGCGCGGCCTTGGCCATGTTGGTGTGCGGGTGGCCGCCGGTCTTGTTGCGCACGGTGAACCGGCCCTCGACGGCGGTGACGTTGACGATGTACCGGTTCGGGTGCGGCGAGGCGAGCAGCAGCGGCAGCAGACGGTCGCAGAGCAGGGCCGGTGCGAGTGCGTTGACCAGCTGGGTTTCGAGCAGCTCGGACGGGTCGAGCTCGCCGAGCCGGGCCGACCAGGAGTTCTGCGGTGCGCCGTCGGGCAGCAGGCCGGCCTCGTCGGCGAGGGCGGCCGGGTCGGCGAGAGTGATCGGGGCGGGGACGCCGGGCGTGGCCCGGGTGGCCGACGCGGCGGGTGGGCTGAGTTCGGCGGCCGGCCAGACGGCGGTGTGCCAGACGGCGGTGTGAGCGGGCATCGGCGTGAAGCCCGGGGCGTGCCGGACGGCGGCGCGTGCGGCTGCCGGCAGCTCGGCCCGCTCGCCCGCCGCGAGCAGCGCGTACGACTCGGGCGGGCGGCGCACGGTCTGCGCGGCGTTGTTGACCAGGGCGTCCAGCGGCCGCCCGTCCGCCCGCAGCCGGTTGCACAGGCCGAGCACCTGGCGCGGGTCGCGCAGGTCGATGCCGACCACGCTCAGCCGGTCCAGCCACTGTGCGCTGCCCGGCGCGGCCTGGAAGCGGCGCACGGTGTCGTGCGGGAACCGGCTGGTGACGATCAGTTCGGCGCCGTCGCGCAGCATCATCAGCGCGAGCTGGAAACCGATCTTCACTCGGCCGCCGGTGAGCAGCACCCGCCGGCCGCGCAGGTCGGTGCTGATGGCACGGTACGCGGCGTTGTCGGCCGCGCAGGTGGTGCAGAGCAGGTGGTAGAAGCTGTCGACCTGTCGGTAGCTCGACTTGCAGACGTAGCAGCGGCGCGGCCGGCGGAACTCGGGCGCGGGTATGGCTGCTGGCTGCTTGGCCTGGGTTCCCGGGTCGGCCCGGGGCGTCGGCAGCGGGGCGTCCTCGCGGCGGGTCGGCGCGCCGGTGGCGGTGCCGGCGAGCAGCGCGGCGTCGACGGCGGCGTCCTGCACGCGGCGGGCCTTGCGGCGTCGATGACGCCCGTCCCGGACGAAGGACTCGGCGACCCGCTCCGCGTGCAGCCGGGCCGGGTGGTCCGGGGGCAGGCGGCGCAGCCGGCCGACGGTGCGGGCGTACGCGGCGAGCTCGGCCTCGCTCGGCTCGTCGGTGTCCTGGTACTCGGTCGGATAGTGGCCGGTCGGCATGGCCCTCGCTGCTCCCCGTGTCGCATCCGTGCGTGGTCCCGGCCGGATTCGAACCGGCGTCCACCACCTCGCTGAGGCAGTTGCGCCTGCCTCTGTGCTGCGGGGCCGAGAGCTGCCCGGGGCCGGATTCGAACCGGCGTCCTCCATCCTGTTGAGATGGCGCGCCTACCCCTGCGCTACCCGGACAGCTGAGGTGATCTTAGCCAGTGCCGCACCGCAGAGCTTCGGGGAGGGGGTGGTTGACGGGGATCGCCCGGTGGCGACCCGTCAGCCCGCGGCGAGCAGCCCGGCGACCAGGGCGCGGAGCCCGTCCAGGTAGGTGTCCTGGGCGGTCAGCGGCGCCCAGTGCTCCGCGACCTGCGCCAGGCGGGGCAGCTCGCTCGGGTCGAGACCGGCGAAGACCTGCTCCCGGTAGGTGGGGCGGTCGTCGTCCGTGCGCCGTCGGGCCGCTGTCGTGCGGACCAGGATCTCTCCGGCGGTGTAGTACCAGATCGCGCGGTACCCGTGGACGGCTCGCTCGGGGGACAGGCCGCATTCGACCAGGCCGTCGATGATCTGCTCGACGAACCACAGGGCGGAGGTGGCCATCAGGTCGTCGGCGGTCAGCACCTCCACGATCCAGGGGCAGGCGGCGAGCGCCTGGTGGATCGTGGCGGCGGCCACGACGACCCGCTCGCGAGGCAGGGTGGGCAGCTCGGGCCGGTGCAGTGTCCGCGCGGCGTAGTCGTCCAGCAGCAGGACGAGCAACTCGTCCTTGTTCCGGACGTGGTGGTAGAGCGCCATCGGCGTGCTGCCGATCTCCGTGGCCAGCCGCCGCATGGTCAGCCGGTCCACGCCTTCCGAATCCACGATGCGGCGAGCCGTCTCGACGACCTCCTCACGGGAGATGCGCGGAGGTCGGCCGAGGGCTTTGCGTGGTGCGGACGGCTGCGGCATGCCCTCATCCTCCCCCAGGGCTCGACAGCGGCGATCCTCTGGGGCTACTTTCCTTACATGTACAAAAACCTACGGGGGCGTCCCGGAGCAGTGCTGGCGGCTGCCGCCGTCGCCCAGTTCGTCTTCGCCCTGGACATGTCGGTGGTCAACGTCGCGCTGCCCGCGATCCGCTCCGGGCTGGGATTCGCGCCGCTCGACCTGTCCTGGGTCGTGCACGTCTACGCGCTCACGTTCGGCGGCTTCCTGTTACTGGGGGGCCGTGCCTGCGACCTGTACGGCCGGCGTCGGCTGTTCCTGCTGGGCCTGGCCGTCTTCGGGCTGTGCTCGCTGGCCGGCGGGCTGGCCCAGGCACCCTGGCAACTGATCACCGCCCGCGCCGGGCAGGGCCTGGGCGCGGCCGCGGCGGCCCCGGCTGCGCTGGCGATGCTCACCACCACCTTCACCGAGGGCCCCGGGCGGGTCCGTGCGCTCGGGGTGTGGAGCGCCGTGAACGCCGCCGGGGGAGCGCTGGGCGTGCTGGCGGGCGGCTTGCTGACCGAGTACGTGGGCTGGCGCTGGGTGATGCTGGTCAACACGCCCGTCGTGGTGGCGGCGCTCGCGCTGGCCTGCGCGGCCGTGCCCGCCGGAGCGCAGCCCGTCCGGCGCGAGAGGCCGGACGCGCTCGGCGCCGTCCTGGCGACCGGCGGCGTCGGGCTGCTGGTGTTCGGTGTCGTGCGCACCGACGCGCGGGGGTGGGGCTCCCCGGTCACGCTGGTGACCCTGGCCACCGCGGCGATGCTGCTGGCCGCCTTCGTCTTCGCCGAAACGCGGGCCCCCGCACCGCTGTTGCGCCTCGGCCTGCTGCGCAGCCGCTGGGTCACGGGTGCCAATGTGCTGGTGTTCTTCGCCGCGGCCGGGCAGTTCGCGGCGTTCTACTTCGTCTCCCTGTACATGCAGCAGGTCCTGGGCATGAGTGCCGCGGCGACCGGTGCCGCGTTCCTGCCCTTCTCGGCGGGCCTGGTGGCGGGCACTGTCGTCGCGACTCGCCTCACCGCGACCCGCGGCCCCCGCTCGTCCCTGGTGCCCGGCGCCCTGCTGGCTGCTGCGGGCCTCGCCTGGTTCGCCTTCATCAGCCCGGGCGGCGGCTTCCTCACCGACGTGCTCGGCCCGTCGCTCGTCAGCAGCGTCGGCACCGGCATGGTCCTGGCCCCGGTCACCGCTGCCGCGACCACCGGCATCGCCCTCCACGAGGCCGGCATGGCCTCCGGACTGCTCAACAGCTCCCGCCAACTCGGCGGCTGTGTCGGCCTGGCCGCCCTGGCCACCGTCGCCGCGCGCCGCACCGGCACGGCCACCGGCACCGCCGCGCTGAGCGACGGCTACGCCCTGGGCCTGGCCGTCGCCGCCGGGCTCTTCGCACTCGCGGCGGCCGTGGCGATCGGCGTGCTGCCGCGTCGCCGGGTCGCCACGGCTGAGCCGCAACCCGCCACACCTGCAGCGGACCGGACCTCAGCGGACCGGACCTCAGCGAACCGACTGGAAGGAACGCCATCATGACGACGACACCCCTCTCACCCCTCTCGGCCATCGACCTGTTCGCCTCGGCGCTGCACATCCGCCCCGACGGCGATGTCCGCTCCGGCGAGCGACGCATGACGAGCAGTGACTCCGGTGCCTGGCAGATCGCGACGTTCCACGTGGAGACCGACGCCGACGTCCACGCCGACCACTGGGAGATGCACCCGGAGGCCGAGGAGGCGGTGTGCTGCCTGGCCGGCGGCGTCCGCCTCCACCTCCGCCCCAGCACGTCCGGCGGCGCGGAGGAGACGGTGCGGCTGCAGGCCGGCACCGCCGTGATCGTCCCCCGCGGCCGCTGGCACCGCCTGGAGCTGGACGCGCCCAGCGACCTGATGTCGATCACCCTTCGCCACGGTACCCGCCTCGAAAGGCGCACCGAGGCCCGCTGAGCGGAGTGCGGTCAAGTGCTGTTCGAGGTCGTCCTGTCGCCCGGACCGGCCGCGCTGCGATACTCGTTCGGTTGACCATTGACCATGTTCAGGCGGAACCGAAGGGGAGTGCGGTGCGAGGAGAACGGGTAGCCGTGGTGGGCGGGAGTATCGCCGGCTGTGCGGCGGCGCTCGGCGCGGCGCGGGCGGGGGCCGGCGAGGTCGTGCTGTTCGAGCGAGCCGCCGGCCGGTTGCAGGACCGGGGGGTCGGCCTCGCGGTGCTCAGCGCCCGGTATGCCGAACTCGCGGCGGCCGGTTACCTCGACGACGCGATGCCGTGGCGGCAGCTGGAGCGCCGCCCCTGGGTGGTGCGCGAGGGCGAGGGGTGGGCCGGGCGGGAGATCGGCGTGCTGCCGTTCTCGTTCCGCTCCTACAACTGGGGATCACTCTGGAGCGAGCTGCGCAGCCGGATCCCGGCGTCGGTGGACTACCGCACGGGGGCCACGGTCGCCGAGGTGCGGCCGGAGGCGGACGGCGCCGTGGTTCGGCTCGCGGACGGCACCGAGGAGCGGTTCGACCTGGTGATCGGCGCCGACGGCTACCGCTCGGTGGTGCGCGCGGCGATGTACCCGGAGGCCGTCGTCCGATACGCGGGCTACCTCGCCTGGCGCGGCACGCTGCCCGTGGAGCAGCTGCCCGAGCCGGTCGCGCAGGCGTTCCCGGAGCAGGACGCGTCGACCGTGGTCTTCCCGGGCGGGCACATGATCGTCTACCGGATCCCGGGACGGGACGGCGTGGGCACCGTGGCGAACTGGGTGCACTACGCGACCCCGCCGGCCGATGCCGTGCTGACCTTCGACGACCCGGTGGCGGCGCCCTCGCGGACCGTCACCGAGGAGCTGAACGCCCATCAGAACCGCCTGGTGGCCGAGCACTTCCCGCCGTTCTGGCAGGAGGTCATCGCGCGCACCCCGGTCGAGGAGCGGTTCCTCCAGCCGATGTACGACATGGTCGCGCCGAGCTACGCCCGCGGCCGGCTGGTGCTGCTCGGCGATGCGGCCTCGATCGCCCGCCCGCACACCGGCAGCGGCGCGGTCAAGGCGCTGCAGGACGCCACCGTGCTGGAGGGCGCGCTGAGTTCGGCCGGCACGCTGGACGAGGCGCTGCGCGCGTACGACGCCGAGCGGGCGCCGATCGGCCGCGCGGTGCTGGAGCTCGGGCGCAGCCTGGGCCGGGCGCAGGTCGAGCGGACCCCGCAGTGGGCCGAGATGGACCAGCAGGTGCTGCAGCGCTGGTGGCGCGAGCAGGACGGCCGGGCCACCTTCGGCGGCCACACGCTCGTTCGTAAGTAGCGGGGCGCGTAAGTGGCGGTGGTTGTTCGCCGGGCGCAGTCGTTTTTCCTGCGCCCGGCGACCAACCATCCTGTCAGGGGCTGACGTTGAGGGCGGTGTCGTCGATGACGAAGTTGGTCGTACCGCCGTTGGCGTCGGTCTCGGTTCCGGTGAACAGGACGGTGACGGGCTGACCGGCGTAGCCCGCCAGGCTGACCGAGTGCTGGCTGTAGCCGCTGTTGTGGTTCAGGTTGGAGTAACTCGCCAGGGTGGCCAGCAGGTTGCCACTGCTGCCGAGCAGCTCGACCTTGAGGGTGTCCGGCTTCGCGGTGCTGGTGCTCTCGGTGGTGTCGATGTGCAGCCAGTAGGAGAGCGTGGCCGTCGTGCAGCCGGCCGGCAGCGTGACGCTCTGCGCGACGGTGTCGGTGTCGGCCTTGCCGTCGCCGTTCAGCCAGGCAGTCCAACTCCCGCTGTGCGCGGGCTCGTCGGCGGTGTCGTTGTTGACCGGGGACTGGCCCAGGGTCGAGGTCTGGGTCCACGGCGCAGGGCTGGCGCCGTTCTCGAAGCCCGGGTTGCCGAGCAGTTGGGCCGCTGTGCAGCCGCCGCCGGTCGAGCCGCTGACGGTCAGCGTGTACGTCGCGGTGTGGCTGCCGGATCCGGCGCTGCCGGTGACGGTGATCGGGTAGCTGCCGGCGGGCGTTGACGAGGTGGTGCTGACGGTGAGCGTGGCACTGCCGCCCGCGGTCACCGAGGCCGGGCTGAACGAGACCGAGGAGCCGGCGGGCCCGCCGCTCGCGGTGAGTGCGACCGGCTGCGCCGAACCGGCCGTCACCGCCGTCGAGATGGTGGTCGAGGCGGACTGGCCCGCGGTCACGGTGCCGGCCGCGGGGGCGGCCGAGAGCGAGAAGTCGTTGCTCCCGGTGCCGCTGCTCGCCGGGCTCCAGTAGTCGCCGGCCATCACGATGTAGACCAGCATCTTGATGGTCTCGCCGTAGTAGCCGTCACCGAACGGGTTGGTCGCCAGCTGGCTCCAGATCGCGTCGGTCCACGCCTGGTCGCCCGCCGCCATCGCGGCCGGGCCGACCGAGTCGCCGGCCTCCTCGGCCTGGTCGGAGGTGGAGTACGGCGTGCAGTTCAGCTTGGTGTGGGGGTAGACCTTCTGCGGATCGCCGCCGGACTCGCCCTTCAGGCAGGCCGATTCCTTCTTCGCCAGGGCGTAGGCGGTGGCCGCCGTGCTGCCGCCGTTGACCAGCGCGTCGGTGCCCATGTGCCAGGGGACCCGGATGGAGTTGTAGCCGACGATGTTGTCCGGCTGGTCCTCCTGGTAGTTGGCGGGTGCGGGCTGCGGGCTGGTCGTGTCGGCGTTGACCACGAAGTCGGAGAGCAGGCCGCCGGTGGCGGAGTACCCGTTGGTGAACTCGGTGTCCAGCGCCTCGGTGCGCTGGATCACCTTGTTCCAGTCGTGCGTGGTGTCGTAGGCGGCGAAGGCGCGCAGGTGGTCGAGCATGTGGTCGGAGGGGCGGGTGTCGGTGTTCGGCCCGTCGTCCTCGCACTTCAGGTGGCCGTCGGGGGCGACGTTGTGGGCGTAGAAGTTCGACAGCCAGGTCATCGCGTCGCTGCTGTAGCCGCCCCACTGCTTGTCCGCGAGGATCAGGCCGTAGCCGATGTCGAGGTCGCCGTCGGTCGCGCCGTCCGGCGTGCCGCCGCTGTAGTACTTGCAGGTCTTGCCGTCCAACTGCCACTGCATCATGCCGTACTGGTCCTCGTGGTCCTTGACCAGCTGCCAGAGGCCGTTGAACTCGGTCTGCGCGTTGGCGTCGTAACCCGCCATCAGCGGCACGATGTTCATGCCGTAGCCCTGACCCTCGGAGACCGGGCCGTTGTTGGTGGCGTCGCTGTCGCCCTTGGTCGAGACGTAGTACTCGTTCGAAGCGCAGCCGTGGATCAGGTAGTTGGCCTTCCACGAGTCGTACTGCTTCTCGACGGCGGCGTCCCGACTGGCCTGCGAGGCCGAGGGCATGACGCCGACCTGGTAGGTGACGTGGGTCGGGAACGGGTGCGCGCCGGCGGTGGCGGGCTGTGTGGTGGCGGCTTGGGCGGGGGCGGCGGCCAGCGTGGTCAGTGAGAGGCCGACCAGACAGCCGGTCACGGCTGATGCGAGCGGCCTCGTCCAGCGGTTGCGCATGCGGACTCCTTCGGTGGGGGCCGCGCTGCCGGCACCCGCAGCCGGGCGCTCTGCCTTGGTGCCGGGCCGGTTGGGGCGTGCCGGGGCGCGGTGGGTGAGGAGAACGAACGGGGGTGACGACCGGTCAGGCGTTAGTAAAGCTTCCTTACTTATGGCCGTCAAGGGGGAGGGTTATGGCGTGTTCATTGTCACGGGCTTCCGATCGACGGCGGCGAGCGATGGAGGCGAGCGATGGCGGCGGGTGACGGCGGTGATGGTCATGGATGATGAGCGGATGACAACGGAGAATGATCACCTGCCCGCGGCCGGGGGCCTGGTGCGGCACGCGCGACCCGCGGACCTGCCGCGGATCGTCGAACTGGCCGCCGAGCACGCCGAGTACGAGCAGGCCGCAGCACCGGTCGCCGACCTCGCGGAGCGGCTCGCGGTGCTGCTCTTCGAGACGCCGGCGCCGCGACTGCGCTGCCTGGTCGCCGAGCTGCCGGGCGGGGAGGTCGTCGGTTACGCGAGCTGTGTGCCCGAGCTGTCCACCTGGGAGGGCCGCGAATTCCTGCACCTGGACTGCCTGTTCCTGCGGTCCGGCCATCGGGGTCTGGGCCTGGGCGAACTGATGATGACGGCGGTCGCGGCCGAGGCGCGCGCCTTGGGCCTCAGCGAGGTCCAGTGGCAGACGCCCGCCTGGAACGAAGGCGCCGTCCGCTTCTACGGCCGGATCGGCGCGCGCGCCAAGGAGAAGCTGCGCTTCAGCCTGCCGATCGAAGCGTGACCTGTCCAAGCATCAGTACGAAAGCCGGTCACCCGAGGGACGGGTGACCGGCTGCCACCGGCTGCTGCTCAGCGCGCGGTCGGTGGCGCGGGGTGACGGTTACTGGTTACCGGTCGCCGTTGTCGTCGCCGTGCTGCGCGGCGGGGACGAAGAGCAGGCCCTTCGGGTTGGCGAGCTTCACGCCGACCGGGAGGTGGGTCACCACACCGGTCTTCTGGTCGACCACGGCGAGCGCCGGGTCGTTCGGCAGGTCGCCGGCCTTGGGCGCGGGCTGCGAGGCGAACATCGTGCCGTGCTGAACGTGGCTCAGGTCGGCCCGGTAGATGCCGCCGGTGCCCTGGTCCACGACGTAGAGCGTGCCGGAGCCGGCGACCGGGAGGATGTCGTCGAGCTGCGGGGTGGCGGCGCCGCCGGACGGGGTGGCCGCGTTGCTGAGGTTCAGCTGGCGCAGGGTCGGCCTCCCGGCGTCCAGGTCGCTGGCGTAGACGAGCTTGCCGTCCGCCTGGGCGTCCTGGATCAGCGTGCCGCCGTCCTTGCCCGCCACCCAGCGGTTGGAGTCCGGGTCGGTCAGGCCCAGCGGGGCCGACTTCGGCGCGCCGGCGGCCGGGTTGATGACCGCGGCGGTGTCGTTGACGCCGAAGAGCGGGGTCAGCTTCGCGGTCGAGCCGCTGAGCTTGACGGTGTAGACGGCGGCGGTGTCGTTCGTGCCGGCCTGCGCCACGTCGGGGTTGGAGTGTGCGACGTAGACGGTGCCGCTGCTGCTCACCGAGAGCGCGTCGGTGCCGCCGTTGACGCCGTCCGAGCCGGTCTCGGCCGGGCTCGGGCTGTACGTGAAGTGCCTGACGGCCGACTCGTCCTCGGCCGGCGTGATCGTGTAGAGGCTCGAGTTGAGGTCCTCGTTCACGGTGATCAGCACGCGCTGGTGGTGCGGGTCGGCGGTGACGCCGTCCACCTTGCCCGGCAGCACGTAGTGGTGGGCGATCTTGCCGGTCCTGACGTCGAAGGCGACCACGTCGCTGGTCACGCCGGCCGGTGAGCCGTCCGACTGGGCGCCGTTCTGGTAGGCGACGAAGAGCAAATCGCCGAGCTTCGTGATGTCGTCGGGGTTCGTCATGCCCTTGGGCGCGGTTGCGAAGAGCTTCAGGTGCACCGAAGGGGTGGCGGCCGGTGCGGTGGCGAAGGCGGTGGGCGCGGCGACGGCCGACAGGCCGGTGACGACGGCCACCAGCCCGAGGGAGGTACGCGCGGTCTTGCGCATGCGCATGGGAGCAGCTCCAGTGGGTGCGGGGAACGCGCCGGTGGTGGAGCGCTCCGGCGACAGGCTGGTTGAGCCGCGCGGGTACTTGCAAGATCGAAGTCCTGTTCCGGGGGAGTGTTCACCGGTTTGACGCCGGTGCTTACCCGGACATCCGGCGAGTTCCCAGCAACCGCGCGCGTCACAGCGGCTCGTCCGCGTCGCCGGCGCCGAAAGGGCTGGATCGCCGGGCGCGTTCCGCCATACGGTGGCGCCATGAGCAATCACTCTGAATCACCTGTCGCGCCCGTCGAGGCATACGAACCGCCCTACTACGTAGCTGTCTTCACTGCCGTGCGCACCGAGGACCAGAGTGGCTACAGCGAGACCAATGCACGCATGGAGGACTTGGTGAAGGACATCCCCGGGTACCTGGGGATGGACCACGCGCAGACGCCGGGCGGCCTGGGCATCACCGTCGGGTACTTCCGCGACGCCGACGCCCTCACCCAGTGGCGGACCAACGCCGAGCACCGCGCGGCGCAGAAGCGCGGGCAGGCCGATTGGTACCAGAGCTACACGCTGCACGTGGCGAAAGTGGAGCGGAGCTACGGGTTCAGGAGCACCGGTCAGCCCGTCTTGCGGGCGACGCCGGCCCAGTAGTACGCGGCCTCGGGGTCGGCCGGGGGCTCGCCGTCCGGGCGCCAGGCCATCACCGGGACGACGCCCGGCGCGAGCAACTCCCAGTCGGCGAAGAAGCGGGTGACCTCGGCCCGGGTGCGCGGTACGAGCGTCACCCGGCCCTTGTCCTCGGTATCGACGACGGCCTGTACGGCCTGCGGGTCGAAGTCGGCCGTCACATGGCTGAGCGCGACGCAGCTGCCGACCGGCAGGGCGTCGAGCAGGGCCGCCACGTGCTGCCAGGGGTCGTCCGCGTCCGGGAGCAGCATCAGCACGCCGAGCAGCATCAGGCCGACCGGCCGGTCCAGGTCGATGGTCTGCCGCAGGGTCGGGTGGGCCAGGATCGACGCCGGATCGCGCAGGTCGGCGTGGATGTACGAGGTGCGCCCGGCCGGGGTGCTGCTGATCAGCGCGTGCGCGTGGGCGAGCACGATCGGGTCGTTGTCGACGTAGACCACCCGGGCCGCCGGATCGGCGAGTTGGGCCACCTCGTGGGTGTTGCCCTTGGTCGGGATGCCGGTGCCGACGTCGAGGAACTGCCGGATGCCGTGCTCGGCCACCAGGTGCCGCACCACGCGGCCGAGGTAGCGGCGGTTCTCCCAGGCCATGGTGCGGATCGTGGGTATCAGCTGCTCGACGGCGGCGCCGAGTCTGCGGTCGGCGGCGAAGTTGGTCATACCGCCGAGCCAGTAGTCGTACATCCGGGCGGAGTGGGCGACCGTGGTGTCGATGACGGGTGGGTCCTGAGCTTCGTCCTGACCGCTCCCGAGCCACGCATTGCCCGTCATGCTCCGCCTCCCCGAGGGCCGATGAATTCGATCACCCTACCGTGCTCGTCCGCTGACCCTAGGTCATTACGGTGCGTCACGGCGGCCGGGGCTGGAGGCTGGTTGCCCTAGGGCAACCAGCCTCCAGCCCCCGATCAGCGGAGCTCAGTCCGAGCGGCGTTCCGGGTCGGCCGCCAGCATCCGGCGGACCTGGTCGAGCAGGGCGCTCGCGTCCGGGCCGGGCTCGGGGGCGGTCTCGTCGCTGCCGCGCAGCGCGTCGGCGATCTCCTTGAACTGGGCGTCCCAGTCGTTCTGGTAGACCTGCTCGTGCTCCTCGGCCGCCGTGGACTGGCGCAGGCCGATGGTGAGGTCGATGGCCTTGCCGATCAGTGCGGTCATCCCGAACGAGAAGAGCCCCAGGATCAGCACCGCGACGAGCTGCTTGCCGAGCAGGTCCCAGCCGCCGCCGTAGAAGACGCCCTTCTTGCCGGTCATCGCGCCGGTGGCGGCCAGGCCCACCATCATCATGCCGAAGAGGCCGCCCCAGCCGTGGATGCCGACCACGTCGAGGGTGTCGTCCACACCGAAGCGGTACTTCCAGCTGATCGCGAACGCGCAGGTCAGACCGGCCAGAAACCCGATGGCGGCGGCCCAGGCCATGGTGACGCCGCCGGCCAGCGGGGTCATCGCGACCATGCCGGTGACGGCGCCCATGCACATGTCGAGCAGGCCCACCTTGCGGGCGCGCAGCCAGACGGTGAGGGCCCAGCCGGCCATCGCGGCGCCCGCCGCGAGCTGGGTGTTCATCACGCCCATCGCGGCCGCGCCCGGAGTGCCCAGCGAGGAGCCGGTGTTGAAGCCGAACCAGCCGAACCAGAGCAGCGACAGGCCGACCACGACCAGCGGCAGGTTGTGCGGGCGGATCTTCGTCCGCTCGAAGTCCTGCCGCTTGCCCGCGACCAGGGCCAGCGCCAGACCGGCCGCGCCCGAGCTCAGTTCGACGACCGTGCCGCCGGAGAAGTCGACCGCGCCGACCTGCTTGGCGACCCAGCCGTCCGGTGAGAACACCCAGTGCGCCATCGGGATGTAGACCAGCAGGGTCCAGGCACAGACGAAGGCGATCCAGCCGCGCATCGTGGCCCGGCCGGCGACCGAGCCGCTGATCAGCGCGACGGTCACGATCGCGAAGGACATGTGGAAGACCGAGAAGGCCACGGTCGGCACGCCGGCGGTGGCGCTGTCCATGCCGACCCCGGACATCAGCAGGTGGTCCACGCCGCCGATCAGGCCGAGCCCGCCGGCGTCCTTGCCGAACGCGAGCGAGTAACCGACCGTGAACCAGATGATGGTGACCAGCACCACGCAGACGAAGCACATCTTGAGCATGGCGATGACCTGACCGGTCTTCACCATGCCGCCGTAGAAGAAGGCCAGGCCCGGCGCCATCAGCAGCACCATCGCGGCGGCCATCATCAACCAGGCGGAGTTGCCCGAGTCGAGCATCACTTCTCCTGCTCTCGGCGCACCAGCACCGCACGGAGCTCGGCGAGCAGCCGGTGGTCCGCGTCGGCGCTGTCGGCGTCCTTCCCGCTCGCGCCGACGGTGGCCGGCACCCGGGCCTGGATCAGGCGCTCGCGGATCTCGGAGATGGTCTCGTCGTCGTAGGCCTGCTCCTCCTCCTGGCCGGGCACGTGCTCGTACTCCTCGTCGGCCCGGAAGCCGACGGTCTTCTCGACCACCTTGGCGATCAGCCAGGTCGCCGCGAACGAGAACGCCGCACAGGCGATCACCGCAACGGCCTGGCGCCACAGCAGGTTGACGCCGCCGCCGTAGAACAGGCCCTTCTTGCCGCTCATCTGGACGGTCGCGAACAGGCCGATGGCCAGCGTGCCGACGATGCCGCCGAAGCCGTGCACGCCGACCACGTCGAGCGTGTCGTCGTAGCCCATCTTGTACTTGAAGTTGATCGCGAAGGCACAGACCACACCGGCGGCGAAGCCGACGGCCAGGGCGCCGATCGGGGAGATCTCACCGCAGGACGGGGTGATGGCGACCATGCCGGCGACGGCCGCGCCGGCCACGCCGAGCATCTCGACGTGCCCGAGCTTCCACTTCTCGATCAGCGGCCAGCCCACCATGGCTCCGGCGGCGGCGAGTTGGGTGTTCAGGAAGGCCATCGGCGCGGTCCCGCCGGTCTGCAGCGCGGAGCCGGCGTTGAAGCCGAACCAGCCGAACCAGAGCAGCGCAAGGCCGATCACGACCAGCGGCAGGTTGTGCGGACGGATGGTCTCGCGCTCGAAGTCCTTGCGCTTGCGCACCACGATCGCGACCGCGAGGCCGGCCGCACCGGAGTTGATCTCGACCGGCAGGCCACCGGCGAAGTCGAGCGCGCCCAGGTGGGCGGTCACCCAGCCGTCGGGCGCGAACACCCAGTGCGCCAGCGGGACGTAGACCAGCAGCGTCCAGGCGATCGCGAACCAGACCCAGCCGCGCATGGTGGCGCGCCCGGCGATGGAGCCGCTGATCAGCGCGACGGTGATGATGGCGAAGGCCATCTGGAAGCAGGAGAAGATGACGGTCGGGATGCCGGTGGAGCCCCACAGGCTGGTCATCCCGATGTCGTGCATCATCCAGTGCTCGGGGGTGCCGATCAGGCCGAGGCCGCCGACGTCCTTGCCGAAGGCGAGGCTGTAGCCGATGGCCAGCCAGAGCAGCGTGACGATGGCCAGGCAGACGAAGCTCATCTTCAGCATGACCAGCACGTGTTTGGTCTTGACCATGCCGCCGTAGAAGAAGGCGAGGCCGGGCGTCATCAGCAGCACCATGGCGGTACTGGCCATCAGCCAGGCGGTGTTGCCCGTGTCGATTGAGGTAGGCATCCGAAGTCTCTCTGCGGGACTGGGGGACGGGGGACGGGGAAGGGGTGGGGTTCGGGATCGGGCGGGGCTCAGGATCGGGCGGGGCTCAGGATTTGCGGATCACCGGGGCCGGCGTGCCGATCAGCAGCCGGCGGGCGGCGTCCCAGGCCCGGCGGAGGGCCTCGGTGACGGCGGGGGAGTCGCTGCCGAGCACGCGCAGCCAGGCGCCGGTGTCCTCGGGCAGCACGCTCACGCCGTACAGCAGCCCGCTGCCGTCGAGCGCCTGGTGCAGGACGTCGGCCAGTTCGACGGCCGGGGCGAGCGGGGAGACGGCGAAGAAGCTCGCGAGCACGTCGTGACCGGCCAGCACGGCGGGGCCGGTGACCCCGGAACCGGCGGGCTCCAGCCGCACGGTGTCCAGCGCGAAGAGCCGGCCGCCTGGCCGGCGCCACTCCAGGTCGGCCGCGAAGACCTGGTAGGCGTTGCGCTCGCCGTGCGCCAGCCGCCCGGCCAGCACGGTCTCCGAAGCCAGCACGGTCGCGGTCGGGTCGGCGGTGATCACGGTGCGCTGGTAGAACCGGGAGTCGCGGAACGGGATCGTCGCCTCGGGCAGGTACTCCACGTAGGCGCGCGGCCCGGCCGTCAGGAAGACCTGCTGGGTGGCGTAGTCGGTGTCCATCCGGTGCACCCTGGTGGCCGCCTGGGTGGTCAGGTGGACGGCGGTGTCGGCGCCGCAGTGCAGGTCGAGCCGGAGCCGGTCGGCCTGCACGATGCCGCCGCCGGTGGACATCAGGTACGTGATCGCCAGGTCCGGGCGGGCCGGGTCGAAGTAGAGCGGACGCATGATCTGCAGCGGCGACTTCTGGTAGTGGCCGACGAGTTCGGTCCGCTCGCCCACCTTCTCGAAGCCGAGCTCCAGCAGCCCGACCTTGCCGGGCGCGCCCACGCCGAGCGCGGCCGGCCGGCCCGCGTGCCGCCGGACCTCGGCGGGCACCCGGACCGGCTCGTAGTGTGTGGCGGCCGAGCGCGCGGGGGCCGAGCGCGCCGTCACCGTCACGCCGGGACCTTGCGGTAGGACTCCAGCAGGTCGGCGACCCGGTCGAGGCCGTCGCCGGTGAGGCTGTTGGTGAGCACGACCGGCCGGCCGGAACGGACCCGGTCGGCGTCCCCGGTCATCACGTCGAGGTCGCAGCGGACGTACCGGGCGATGTCGATCTTGTTGATGATCAGGACGTCGGAGTCGGTGATGCCCGGGCCGCGCTTGCGGGGCATCTTCTCGCCCTCGGCGGTGTCCAACACGAAGAAGAACATGTCCACCAGCGCCGGGCTGAAGGTCAGCGTGAGGTTGTCGCCGCCCGACTCGTAGAGCAGCGTGTCGATGTCGGGGAAGCGCTCCAGGAGTTCGGCGCCGGCGGCCAGGTTCATGGTCGGGTCGTCGCGGACGGCGGTGTGCGGGCAGGCACCGGTCTCCACGCCCACCACCCGCTCGGGGTCGAGCAGCCCGGCCAGGTTGCGGCGCACGTGCTGCGCGTCCTCCTGGGTGTAGATGTCGTTGGTGACAACCGCAGGGCGCCGGCCGCGGGCGATCAGCACCGGCACCAGGGCCTCGATCAGTGCCGTCTTGCCGGAGCCCACCGGTCCGGCCACGCCGACCCGCAGCACGTCGTCCGTCATGATTTGGTGCCCTTCTTGGAGAATCAAACTGATGGAGCGTCAAGTCCTCTATGGGGACTGTCAGGATGCGAACATCCTTGCTTCGGCGCGCTCGTGGCGGCCCGACATGACGTCGGCGAGCGGTACGCAGCCGCCGAGGTCGGCCGCCTCCCGGCGCAGTGCGGCCTCGGTGACCTCCTTGATCACCGGGGCGATCGAGCGCAGCGTGATCTGGGCGTGGCGGTGGTCGGTCAGCCGCAACCGCAGTGCGGCTCCGGTGAAACTGACGGCGAACGCGAACAGGTCGCCGGCCACCGCCTGTTCGGCGCCCACGCCGCCGGCCGCGTACGCTACGCCGGCCGCGACGGCCTGACAACAGGGCGTCCGCTTCGCTGCCACCAGCTCCGCGAAGCGGTCCAGGGCGGCGCCGCCCAGCGCGAGTTGCGCCGTGTCCAGCATCTGCCGTCCGGTCCGGGTGGCGGCCAGGCGTAGCTCGCGGTTGAGCTTGCTGGCGTGCAGTCGTTGGTCGATCTCGATGACGGTGTCCCAGTCCCCTTTGGTGGCGGCCTGGTTGGCGATGGCGAGTGCGGTGGCGTCGGCGGGGCCGACGGAGTGGCGTAGCAGGTCGGTGAGTAGTGCGGGCATGTTGTGCTGGTCGACCTGCCCGGCCTGTCGGAAGCCTTCGAGGCTGTGGGAGAGGGTGTAGAGGCCGCTGGGGAAGGCGGAGTCGGTGAGTTGGAGGCTGACGAGCAGGGCGTCGAGGGTGGCGGTCATGCGAGGTAGAAGAGGTGGTTGAGCGGCAGGGTTTCGGCCGGTGCGATGGTGGCGGGTTCGCCGTCGAGGGTGACCTTGTAGGTTTCCGGGTCGACCTCGATCCTGGGCAGGGCGTCGTTGCGGACCATGTGCTGCTTGCCGACGGTGCGGCAGTGGCGGACGGGCAGGACCCGGCTCTGGAGGCCGAGTTCGGTCGGCACCCCGCGGTCGATGGCGGCCTGGGACATGAAGGAGACGCGGGTGGCTTGTCGGGCGCGGCCGTAGGCGCCGTACATCGGGCGGTAGTAGATCGGCTGGGTGGTGGGCAGCGAGGCGTTGGGGTCGCCCATCAGCGCCCAGTTGACCATGCCGCCCTTGATGACCAACTTGGGTTTGGCGGCGAAGGAGTTGATCGGCCACAGCACGATGTCGGCGAGTTTGCCGGGCTCGAGTGAGCCGATGTAGTCGGCGGTACCGGCGGCGATCGCCGGGTTGATGGTCAGCTTGGCCAGGTAGCGCAACACCCGGAAGTTGTCGTGGCGTTCGCTGTCGCCGCCCAGTTTGCCGCGCTGGTCCTTGCAGTGGTGCGCGGTCTGGAACGCCCTGGCGAAGGACTCGCCGATGCGGCCCATGGCCTGGGAGTCGGAGGAGAAGATGCTGATCACGCCCTCGTCGTGCAGCACGGTCTCGGCGGCCACCGTCTCCGCGCGCACCCGCGAATCGGCGAAGGAGA